>CAYFIG010000340.1:0-2573 GCA_964342905.1 uncultured bacterium | reverse complement strand
CGGGCGAGTCCCCGAGCCCCACCGGCCCGTGCTTCTCCGTGGAAACCTTGAGCTCCGCCACCGCGGCCGCGGGGTCCGACAGCAAGAGGACGAGGAGCACTGCGAGAACCCTCAGCATGGCTTCACCTCCCCTCGCAGAAGATGCCGCCGGAGCAGGTCGAGGGCGAGCTGGGTGGATTGCCATTTTATTGCCTCCCGATTTCCCGCGAAGCGGACGCGATGCGCCGTCGCCAGGTCGGGAGTGGCGAGCGCGATAAAGACCGTGCCCACGGGCTTCTCGGGTGTGCCGCCCTCGGGCCCTGCGATTCCCGTGATGGCGAGCCCAAGCGGCGTCCCGGTCTTTCGGCAGATCCCGCGCGCCATGGCCTCAGCCGCTGGTCCGCTCACAGCTCCGTGCGTTGTCAGGAGCTCTCGCGGCACTGCCACAAGCTCCTCCTTCGCGCGATTGGAGTATGAAACCACACCGCGTTCAAAGTAGGCCGAAGAGCCAGGGACGTTGGTGATGCGGTGGGAGAGAAGGCCGCCGGTGCAGGACTCGGCGACCGAGAGCGTCAGCCGTCGTTCGAAAAGCAGACGCCCGACCACCAGTTCCAAGCTCTCCTGGTCACGGCCGTAACACTCCTCACCCAGGGTTTCCGCCACCTGGCCCTCAACCTCTCTCAACGCGGCCTCAGCCTCCGTGAGCGAGGGCGCATGCGCGCGGAGCCTCACCCAGACCTCTCCCTCCGCGGGCAGGCA
This sequence comes from uncultured bacterium, assembly GCA_964342905.1. GTDB lineage: Bacteria > Methylomirabilota > Methylomirabilia > Rokubacteriales > CSP1-6 > CAYFIG01. The sequence continues at coordinate 1,835 of CAYFIG010000340.1, read as the reverse complement.
GCTCACTGCCACGGGAGTTTCGCGGCCGAGCCAATGGCCGAGGCGCTCCTCAACCGCCGCCGGATCGAGGCCCACGATGCGAAGGGTTCTGAGCAGGACCATGTCCCTCCCGCCGAAGCGCTCGCGGGCGAAGGGGATCAGGTGCTGGGCTACGAGCGCGGCAAGTGTCGAGGGTACCTGAGGAAGCACCGCGACCGCTGCCTTTACGGTCTCGAGCAACCAGCCGGCCTGGCCGTCCTCCATGGACCAGAGAGTCGCGCCTTGCGGGAGCAGGGCGAGCCGATCCAGCCGCCGCGGCATGACCTGACCCCGGCTCGCGTGGGCAGACTCAAGCGCGGAAAGAAGCCGCTCGTTTAAGACCAGACGGGTTCCGGTGACGCGCGCGACCACGCGGCGGACCACCTCACCGGAAGAGCCGCCGGCAGGGCTCAGAATCACCGTGAGGCCGTGCGCCTCTACCCCCCAGCGGAGCGCTGCTTCGAGTGACGACTCCTCCTCGTCCACGATCTGCCGGGAGGCGATCGGAATCCCTTCGGCCGACAGGGCAGCGGCCACCAACTGGCCGGCCTCGTCAGCCGGACTGATGAGGGAGGTCCGACTCACCGTGAGGATGAGACAGCCGGTCATAGAGACTTCCCCCCGAGGGCGAGAAGTCCCCAGAGCAGGGCCAAGGTGTACGCCCCGGCGATCAGGTCGTCCAGCATGACGCCCAGTCCTCCTGACAGGGCCTGACTCTGGCGGATGGGGAAGGGCTTCAGGATGTCGAGGAGCCTAAAGACGACAAAGGCGGCCAGGAGCAGTCTGAGGGATCGAGGGAGCGCGAACATCGAGAGGAACATCCCGGCAACCTCGTCAATGACGATAACGCTCGGATCCTTTCGACCGAGCAAGCGCTCAGCCCGGCCCGCGGCCCAGGTTCCGACTGCTACAACCGCTAGGATCGTGAGGGCTAGCCCGAGTGGGGAGAACGGAAACGCCCAGAGAATGAGACAAGCCAGGAGGCTTCCCACCGTGCCGGGGGCGACGGGCGTATACCCAACGCCCCCCGCGGTAGCTACGAACAACGCAACCCGATCTACCGGGCCAATGCGTGTTTCTCGTCGCGGGGGAGAGGTTCACCGACCAGCTCGTACCCCTCCACCTCAACGATCCGGACTTGAGCAAAGCTACCGGGGGCGGGGCGGTCTCGCAGATAGACCACGCCATCGATCTCCGGGGCCTGGCCCGCGGTCCGCCCCTCGCAGGGGAAGGCCGGGTCCTCGCTCGGCCCATCCACGAGCACGGTCTGCACCGTGCCGAAAAACGCCTTCTGCTGGTCCCATGCGATGCGGTCCTGGGACTCCTGAATGATGCGAGCCCGCTCAGCCGCCACCTCGGACGGGACCTGCGCGTCCATGCGGACCGCGGGAGTCCCTTCCTCTGGCGAGTAGGTGAAGACGCCGAGGCGGTCGAAGCGCACCTCCTCGATGAAATCCAGGAGGTTGGCGAAGGCCGCCTCGCTCTCGCCGGGGAAGCCCACCAGCACCGTCGTGCGGAGCGTGAGACCGGGGATCGCCTCGCGGAAGGCCTGGAAGATCTCTCGCATCCGGCGCGCCGTCACGCCCCGTCGCATGGCTCTGAGGATGCCGTCATCCGCATGCTGGATGGGCATGTCGAGGTACGGCAGGACGCGCGCCTTCGCCCACTTCGCGATCAGCCGGGCGTTGACGTGAGCCGGGTGCAGGTACATGGGCCGGATCCACGGCACCGCCGTCTCGGAGAGGGCCAGCAGGAGATCGCCGATGTCGCCGTTGCCGCGGAGGTCCTTCCCGTAGGCGAGGGTGTCCTGGGAGACC
>CAYFIG010000339.1:0-2604 GCA_964342905.1 uncultured bacterium | reverse complement strand
CGCTTCGCGGGTTCGAGACCGAGGCGCTTCAGCTCTTGGAGGCCTCCCCCTGGCCTGGCAATGTGCGCGAGCTTCAGAACGTCATCGAACGCGCCTGCGCCCTGGCCGAGGGCGATACCATCACGGCCCGCGACCTCCCTGAGCACCTCCGATCCCACCAACCTGTTTCACGCACGTTGGTCCCCACTCCAACCGCCACGCTCCCTCTCAAGGAAGCCAAGGCCCGCTGGATGAGCGAGTTAGAAGCGGCCTATCTCACCGACCTTCTGAAGCGCCACGGCGGCAACGTCTCCCAGGCTGCCCGTGCCGCAGGGATTGACCGGAAGACCTTCCACCGACTCCTCAACAAGTACCGTCTTCGCTAACTGATCCGCCTGCTCCGTAGCGCCTCATTACGTTCCGCCCACGCTGAAATTCTACCGCGCGGCTCGATGGGGTGGCCGCGCCCCGCCTGGGGTGCGATCGCCCCAGTGCTGTCCTCTTTGTCCTCCCCGTCTGTTTTGTAACGTTTGATCGTTTTTGATTTTTCTCTTAGCCTCACGGTGGCATAAGGGTTGCACCTCTTTTCGCATAGCTGGTTGCTTTATGATGGCCAGCCGGGAGGAGGGAAGAACGATGAACGGGAATGCGAACCTTGCGGAGAGGGAGGAGGCCTCGACAGCGTCGCTGGCGCTGGTGGTGGGTCTCATGATCGGGGTGGCGGCTGCCGTAGTGCTCGCCACCGCTCCGTTCACCGCGCTCGTCGGGCGAAGCCAGGCCGCTCTGGCGTCCGCGTTTCACGGGCTGAGCGCGTTCCTCTATCTGATCGTCGGGACCATCGGGCTCTATCTGGGCTGGCGGCTCTTTGTCGGGCGCATCCGGGCTTTCGCCGACCTGCAGCTGCTGGCCACAGTCTCGGCGACGCTGTCTCTTATCGCGATTGTCTTCGGGAACTGGCTCTATATCTTCTACAGGGCGAAGGATCCCTCGAGCCCCCGCTCGTGGTTCCTGGCGAACATGCCGGAGGTTCACAAGATCTTCTTCGAGTTCAAGGAGTTCATGGCGCTCTTCACGCTGCCGCTGACCGTGGCCGCGGCGTTCATCCTCTGGTACTACGGGGCGCAGGTCCTGGACCGGAAGTGGATGCGCTACACGGTGGCGGTGCTCCTGGCGCTGTCGTTCTTCTACCTGGTCGTCGCCTTCGGCCTGGGCGCCGCGGTAACGAAGCTCCGTCCCGCGTAGCGGGGAAAGGAGAGGTGTGAGATGACCACGAAACTTTTAGGACAGGAACCTGCCGTCGAGGTGGCATGGACACCCTCACCGCCGCGGCATCGACCGAGCGGGGCGGCCGTGGCGGCCATCCTTTCAGCGGCCCTTGGGCTGATCACCCTCGCGGTGGTGAATCTGGGCACTCAGGCCTCCAGGGCCTTCAACGCCTGGGTACATGGGATTGGCAAGCTCTGGATGCCGGCTGCTGAGGGGATTGGTCCGTACTCGGGGAAAGAGACGCTGTCGCTTGCAGTCTGGGTGGCGAGCTGGATTCTGCTCCATCTCGTGCTCCGGAAGCACGACCTGAACCTGGGGAGGTGGCTGGTGGTCTTCCTGGTCGGGGTCGGGATCGCTACGACGCTCCTCTGGCCGCCGGTCTTCGAGTACCTGGCTGGCCATTAATCCCAAACCGATGGCTGGCCGGGATCCACGTCCGAAAACTCGGGTCTCGTCAGCCGTTATCAAGGAGACTTCCATGCGCTCGTTAAGCATTCGACTTTGGTCCACTGTGGCTCTCGCGGGCTTGCTCATCCTGGCTGGCGCTGAAGGGACAGAGGCCGCGTCGAGGCGCCCGGTGAAGGAGTTCTTCATTAGCGTGGCGGAGACAGAGCATGAGCTGTACCCCGGCGGACCGAAGCTCCAGGCGTGGGCGTTCAACGGCCAGGTGCCCGGCCCCACCCTCCGCGTCACCGAGGGCGATCTGGTGCGGGTTCACTTCACAAACAAGCACACCTCCAACCACACGCTCCACTTCCACGGGCTGAATGTCCCCAACGACATGGACGGCGTCGCCTACGGGCACCTGGGCCACCTCGAGGTCAAGCCCGGCGAGACCCACACCTACGAGTTCGTGGCCGACCCGGCAGGGACCCATATGTACCACTGTCATGTCAATTCCCCCCAGCACATCGACATGGGAATGGTGGGAGTCCTGATCGTGGAGCCCAAGGACAAGCGGGCCGAGCCCAAGGTGGACAAGGAGACGGTGCTGCTGCTCGATGATTGGTACGTCAACGACAGCGGGGGCCACGAGGCGATGGCCCACCCCGCCATGATCCACCAGGCGAACTACTTCACCGTGAACGGCAAGGCGTTCCCCGCGGTCGAGCCGATCAAACTGGTCCAGGGAGAAACCGTGCGCGTCAGGATGATTAACGTGGGGTACCAGGCCCACTCCATGCACCTCCACGGCCATTCCTTCATCGTCACCCACCGGGATGGCCATCGCGTGAAGGTGCCCCAGGAGCAGGACACGCTGTTCATCGGACCCGGCGAGCGGTACGATCTCGTCTTCACCGCGACCAACCCCGGGCTCTGGCTCTTCCACTGTCACGTCGTCCCCCACGTGACCAACGA
>CAYFIG010000338.1:0-2611 GCA_964342905.1 uncultured bacterium | reverse complement strand
GGGGGGGAGCCATGATCGGCAGGTCAACTCCTCGGGAAGGCTTGAACCAGAAGGTATACGGGTCGCCATTCAGAAGATTCGGGATGAGCGGGCGACGACCAAGGCCACCGTATCCAGCCAGCGGCACTCCCACCGGGGGCGTGATGTCCACCGAGGCGGCCCCCGCCCGCAGACACTGCCGGCACTCGCTCCGGTGAGAGAGCGGGACCGATGCATGCGCCTCCGGGGCCAGCGCGGGCGCGCACGGGTGCCCAGGCGGGGGAGCTGCAACGCTCGGTTGCCAGGTGACTGAAAGAACGGCGAGGCTGAACGCAGCGAGGACCGAGACGCGACCCGGCCTCATCCAACCTCGCAGAGGTCGGCCAGGAGCGAGGCTAGCTCGGAGCGCGGCAGCCCGCTGGCCTTAAGCCGCCGCTCCACCTCCCAGCACCGGGAAAGCTGGCGCCTCAGCGTCGCCGTGGCGCACGACTCGGCACGGGCCAGGAAGGCCTCGACGGCGGGAAGCGGGCGCCGGAGGAGCTGGGCAATTTCGTCAAGCGACTTCCCGTTCCTGAGCCACGCCTTTGCGAGCCAGGTCAGCCGCACTTCCCGCGTCAGCATTCCGAGGAGCCCGAGCGGCTCTTCGCCGGAGTCCAGGAGGGACTCCAGCACGGCTAGCGCCGGACCCAGGGACCGGCGCTCCAAAGCCCGGGTCAGCTCGAAAGCCGAGCGGACCCGGTGCTCGCCAACCACGGCCTTGATCTCTCCCACCCCGATCTGGCTGCTTGCCGCGCCGGCCCAGAGAGCGGCCTTCTCCAGCTCGCCGACGAGCGCGGCCAGGTCGTCGCCCACCCACTGGATCAGGAGCTGGTTCGCTTCCTCGGTGAGCGAGAACCCGTTTGCCACGGCTCGTCTCCGAAGCCACTCTGGAAGCTCGCGTCTCGTGGGGGGCCGCAGCAGGACAACTGCGCTGGGAGGAACGACCTTCAAGAGCCAGTGATTGGCCGGCAGAGCGGCGCTCGCCAGGAAGAGGAGACGCGTTGAGGGATTAGGCGCCCTCGCATACTGGCCGAGCGATTGGCTGTCCTTGGCAGCAAGCGCCTGGCTCTCTCGCACCGCCACGAGTCGGACGGGAGCAAGGAAGGGCAGCGTCAGGGCCGAACGCACAATCGTCTCAGGGTCGGTGTCCCGAGCATCAAAGCACTCCCGGTTCAAGGACACGAGCGAAGGCTCCGGACAGCAGGCGTGCGTCACAGAGGCCAGAGCGTCGTTGACCAGGAAGGACTCGGGCCCGTGGAGGAGGCACACGGGAGGGATGACGCCGCGTTCCACTTCTTTTAAGAAGGCCGCGTAGTCCACTAAAACCGATCCACGGCGAGGTTGACGATGGCGCGGCCGATGTCCACGGCAGCCTGGTGAAGTGCAGACGCCTCGCGGCTGATCGTCTGAGCGACCTGGCCCGGAACGCGAAAGTCAGCCTTTTCCTGCAGCCCCTCCTGTCGCCAAAGCATGACGTTCTTCCGGACATCCCGGAACTGGAGGTTCAGGGTCACCCAGAGGCGGTACTCCTGAACGTTGGCCCGGGGATCGAAGGCGAGCGCCTCGATCCGATACCCCACGATCTCCCCTTCGAGAATCGAGTCGGCTTCCTCGGGTCTGACCACCCGGAGCCTGCCGTTCGTGACGAACGCGTCGGTCACCGCGCGCGTCATGACGTTCTCCACCGCAGGCTCCTGGGTCCGGTTGACGAAGATCGGAACCGCCACGGTCTTGATGTGACCAGGGAGGTTCCCGCGGAGGGAGTAGCCGCACCCTCCGAGGAGGAGCGTGGTCAGGAGGAGCCAGGAGCGGGCGGCCTGGCTCACGACCGGGTGACGATGTTGACGAGCCGCCCGGGGACCACCACAACGCGATCCACCTGGCGGGATTGGATCCACGGCCGCACCTTCTGGTCGGCCAGCGCCAGCATCTTGACCCGTTCCTCTTCAGCGCCGGTCTCGACCGTGAGCCGACTTCGCACCTTGCCGTCCACCTGGACCACAATCAGGACTTCTTCCCGCGCCAGCGCTGCTGGGTCCGGCTCGGGCCAGGACTGTCGAAACAAGCTCTCGCGGTGGCCGAGCTGGGCCCACAGTTCCTCAGCAAGGTGCGGGGCGAACGGTCCCAGGAGGAGCAGCAAGGTCTCCACCGCCTCGCGGAGAAGCGCCGCGCGCGCTTCCCCGCTCATGGTGTCCATGGAGGTCTGGTCGAACGCGAAGAGCGCATTCACCAGCTCCATGATGGCGCTGATGGCAGTGTTGAAGTGAAATTCGTCCTCGATGTCATCGGTGACCCGCTTGATGGTCTCGTGGATCACCCGCCTGAACCGTCGCCCTTCCTCCGAGAGCTCGGCCGGGTGACGGGACAGAGCAAGTCGAAGTTCCGGGAGATGCCGCTGGACAACGCGCCATACCCGGTTGAGAAACCGGAAGGCTCCCTCCACCCCCTGATCATTCCAGTCCAGGTCCTTCTCGGGGGGGGCGGCGAAGAGGGAGAAGAGCCGGACGGTGTCAGCCCCGTACTTGGCGATCAGCTCGTCCGGATCCACCACGTTGCCCTTGGACTTGGACATCTTGGCCCCATCTTTGATCAC
>CAYFIG010000337.1:0-2618 GCA_964342905.1 uncultured bacterium | reverse complement strand
CTCTGAGGCGTGGTGGCCGGGATGATCATCGTCGATTCGCAGGTGCATATCTGGACGGCAGACACGCCAGCTCGTCCGTGGCCACCGGGGCGGGCGGCCCAGGCCCAGCGCGCGACGCCGCTGGGCGCCGAGGAGCTGCTCCAGGCCATGGACGGGGCAGGTGTGGACCGCGTGGTCATTGTCCCGCCGTCGTGGGAGGGAGACCGGAATGACCTCGCGCTCGAGGCGGCGAGGAAATATCCGGATCGTTTCGCCGTGATGGGCCGCTTCCCCGTCGAAGCGCAGGCAGAGGCGGCGAAGCTTGCAAGCTGGCGCGAGCAGCCCGGGATGCTCGGCGTGCGCCTGACCCTTCACCGCCCGCCCTGGGGCGCGTGGTTCGAGAGCGGCTCGGTGGATTGGTTCTGGGACGCGGCGGAGCGCGCCCGGCTACCCGTGATGGTCTTCGTGCCGGGACTGGTCAAGCGGCTGGACGCAATCGCCGGACGTCATCCGGGACTGAAGCTTATCGTGGATCACCTGGCGTGTCCCGTGGGGAGCCAGGACGACGCGGCCTTTGCGCATCTCGACGAACTGCTGGCGCTGGCCCGCTATCCGAACGTGGCGGTGAAGCCGTCGGCGCTACCATGTTACTCAAGCGAGCCGTACCCTTTCCGCGATCTGCACCGTCACATCCGGCGGGTCTACGATGCCTTCGGGCCGCGCCGGATGCTCTGGGGCACCGACTATTCGCGCCTCACCTGTCCGTACCGCCAGGCCGTCACCCTCTTCACCGAGGCGCTCGACTTCCTCTCGGCCGAGGACAAAGAGTGGATCATGGGGCGCGCGGCGGCCCAGTGGCTCGACTGGCCGCTCCCCTGAGCGGCGTGACCCAAACGCGAACGGGCGGCGAGTGGGTGGTCGAGGCGCTCGGGGCCGAAGGGGTGCGCCACGTCTTCGGAATCCCCGGGATTCACAACCTGGCGATCTACGACGCGCTCCTCGGCCAATCAGCGATCGTCCACATCCTGGCCCGCCACGAGCAGGGCGCGGCCTTCATGGCTGACGGCTATGCCCGCTCCTCCGGCTGTCCGGGCGTGGTGGTGGTGACGACAGGCCCCGGCGCCACCAACACGCTGACTCCGCTGGTCGAATCCTATTCGGGCTCGATCCCGGTTCTCGTCCTGATGAGCGACATCCCGTCGGCCTTGATCGGACGGGAGCTCGGCGCCCTTCACGAGGTGCCCAACCAGATTCACTGCTTCAAGCCGGTGTGCCGGTGGGCCGAGACAATCCAGGACGGCGCCGCAATCCCGGGCGCGGTTCAAGGAGCGTTCCATCTCTTCAGGACCGGACGGCCTGGTCCCATCGCCCTGTCGTGCCCGACCGACCTGCTCACGGCAAAGATCGACGCAAGCCTCACGCCGCCTCAGCGCGGACGCCGTCCGCCCTGCGACGTTCGACTGATTGCTGAGGCCGGTCAGCGGCTCGCTCGGGCCACACGTCCCCTGATCGTCTCAGGCGGCGGAGCCGTCGCGTCAGAGGCCGGATCTGAACTCTTGGCCGTAGCACAGAGACTCCGCGCGCCGGTGATCACGACGGTGATGGGCCGGGGGATTCTTCCCGAGACCGATCCTCTCTGGCTCGGTGTGCTGCCAAACAAGCGGGCGACCCAGGCAGCGCTCGAGTCGGCGGATGTGGTTCTGGCTGTGGGGTGTCGCTTCGCCCACCGTTCCACGAAAGGGCTCCTGCTCAACCTGTCCTTTTCCGCCACCCAGCAGCTGATCCATCTGGATCTGGATCCCTCGGTGATCGGGAAGCTCTTCCCGCCAGCCCTCGGTATTGTGGGAGATGCCAAAGACGGGTTGGGGGCCCTAGCCGCCGCTCTGGGACCGGGACCAGGGCACTCGGAGTGGGACTGGAGCTGGATCGCGAAGCAGCGGGAGGCGAGGAGCCCCCGCTACACCGCCGAAACAGATCGGCTGATCCGCATCCTCCGTGACGCGCTTCCGCCAGAGGCCGTGGTGGTGAACGATCAGACCGGGATCAACTACTGGATGGAGTGGTACTTTCCAGTGCTCAGGCCGCGCACCTTCCTCTACCCGGTGGGCTCCGCGACCCTCGGCTACGCACTGCCCGCGGCCATCGGCGCAAAAGTGGTCCATCCAGACCGGCCGGTAGTGGCCGTGGCCGGAGATGGAGGCTTTCTCTTCTCGGTGAACGAGCTGGCTACGGCGGTGAAGTATCGGCTCCCGGTCGTCTTTCTCGTGCTGAACGACCAGCGGTACGGCGCCATCAAGTGGCTTCAGGAGGCGATCTTTGGCCGGTGGGGGGAGGCTGACCTCACCAATCCCGATTTCCCAGCCCTGGCTCACGCGTTCGGAGCTCAGGGGCACCGGGTGGAGGCTCTTGACGACCTTCCGCAGGCGCTGGGCAAGGCTCTCGAAACTCCCGGCCCGACGCTACTGGAGCTGCCGATGGCGATCGATCCTCCCTGGGAGGTTTAGCCGCCCGCGTCGCTCATCGGGGCTGAATTTCCTTCAGGACTGCAAGCATCAGCTCGTGGATGAGTCCGTTTGACGCCACGATTTTGGGTTCGTTCAGGTCGAGCTTTCGGCCCGCCAGGTCCGTGACTCGGCCGC
>CAYFIG010000336.1:0-2621 GCA_964342905.1 uncultured bacterium | reverse complement strand
TGCTGCTGAGCCAACTCCTCCAGCCACTCCCGGTCTCGGGTGGTGGGATTTGCCCCGCACTGGTGGATCACCTGGGTCAGCTCAAGGAGCTCGAGGAGGATCTCCCCCACTGCTCGGTTGATCCGGTGGGAGCCCTGGGCCCCGCCGGTTACATAAACCACGGGGAGCCCGTGATCGAGCCCGAAGTGGGCAAGCCCTGCGTCCCGGAGGCCCCCGGCCAGCTCGGGTCTTAATGGGTTTCCGGTGACGACGATCCGGTCAGGCGGAAAGTCCTTGCTGGCTTCCCGAAACGTGAGCGCGACCTTGGAGGCCAGTCGTCCGGCCAGCCGGTTGGCGAGTCCTGCCACGGCTGTCTGCTCGTGAACCACGAGGGGAATCTTGAGGATGCGCGCCGCAGCAGCGGGGGGGAGGGCGACGAAGCCTCCGGTGGCGAACAGGAGCTGGGGACGAATGGCGCGGAGGAGATTGAGGGACTGGACGAAGCCGGCAGGAACCCGGCCCAGGAGGTCGGGAAAGTTCTGCCAGTCCCAGTAGCGGCGGAGCTTACCCGCGGGGACGGCATAATAGGGGATCCCGGCGGCGGGGACGCGCTCCGCTTCGATCCCGTTCGGGCTTCCGATCCAGCTGACCTCAATGCCGCGGGCCCGAAGCACCTCGGCCACAGCGAGCCCGGCGCTGGTGTGCCCTCCAGTCCCCCCTCCGGCGATGACGACGTGCATTACGTCACGACGGGTGCCCGACCGTCTCCGGCATGGCTCGCTCAGACGGTCCGCCGCCCTCGTCTATTGACGCGATCGCCGCTTGTCGGCGTGGCGCTCGAGAGCGAGCTCGATGAGCCGGCTGATGAGGGCCGGGTAGGAAAGCCCAGAGGCCTCCCAGAGCCGGGGGTAGGCAGAGGTGGCGGTGAAGCCCGGGATGGTGTTCAATTCGTTCAAGATGAAGCGGTCACCCTCGAAGAAGAAGTCCACCCGGGCCATTCCGCAGCAGTCGATGGCCGCGTAGGCCTTCACCGCGAGCTGACGCACCGCATCGGTCTCGGTGGGAGAGAGCGGGGCGGGGATCAGGAAACGCGTCAGACCGGGCGTGTACTTGGCGTCGTAGTCGTACCACTCCTTCTCAGGCACCACCTCTCCCGGAACCGAGGCCTGAGGAGCGTCGTTGCCGAGCACCGAGACCTCGATCTCGCGCGCTGCCGCCGCCCGCTCGATGAGGAGCTTCCGATCGTAACTGCCCGCGAGGGCAATCGCCTCGGGCAGCTCGTCAGGGGACTTTACCTTGCTGACCCCGACGCTTGAGCCCAGGTTGGCAGGCTTGACGAAGCACGGGAAGCCGATCGCGGCGGTCACCTGTGCCTTGACTGCCTCGGGCTCCCGCTCCCACTGGCTCCAAAGCACGACCAGGTGCTCCGCGACGGGAATCCCGTGGGCACGGAACACGGCCTTCTGCACCGCCTTATCCATTCCCACCGCGGATGCCATCACGCCGGCCCCCACGTAGGGGAGGTCAGCCAGCTCCAGAAGGCCCTGGAGGGTGCCGTCCTCGCCGAAGGGGCCGTGGATCAGGGGGAAGACAACGTCCAGCCGGCTGGAGAGCCCTGCGGGGAGGCCGCCCGGGGCCTCCACCTTGGCGAGAGCCTCGGTGGGCTCGGCGACCGACTCGGGGAGTTCAAGGGTGATCCCCGCGCTTTGAGCGAGAGCGCGGAGCGGATCGCCGCCGATCACCCAGCGGCCATCCTTGGCAATGCCGATCGCCACCGGCTCGAAGCGGGTCCGATCGATCGCGTGCAGCACGGAGGCCGCAGAGGCTAGCGAAACCTCGTGCTCCCCTGATCGCCCGCCGAAGATAATCCCCACGCGCAACCGCTTCATCCTGGGCTGTCCTTTTCGGGAAGGCTCCTTCAATCCTACCGCAAGGGGCCCGACGAGCACACCAATCCCGAGAAGGGTGAAGGCCCAGCCCCAGGTCTGATCTGCGGTGGCGCCGAGCTTCGCTGCCAGGTCGAGAACCGCGCCAAACGCCGCCGGCGCGAGAGCCCCTGCGGTAAACCCGACCGTGGATTGAAGCGCCATGGTCCGCCCCAGGTAGGCCGGCTCAGCGGTCTCGGCAATGGAGGTGGAAAGAATCGAGGACTCGGCAGTCACGATCAGGCCATAGAAGAGCCCCAGGAGCACCAGAGCCCAGAATGGCCAGGAGAGCGCCCAGCCGATCCCGAGCGAGCAGACGCCGGAGATCAGCATGATCCCGCTGATGAGCCGGGCGCGTCCCCATCGGTCTGACCAGAACCCGGCTACGGGATGGGGAATCGCTCCGATGGCAAGGATCGCCGAGGAGGCGAGCCCGGCGTTCCGGGTCGCCTCGGCGAGCCCTCTGCCGGCCGCAGTCAGGCTCGCTGTGAGGAACGGGACGATCCACCCGCGCATCCCCATCAGTTCCCACGCGTGAGCCCCGTAGGCCACGATGAGCCGCAGCGCTTGGCGGTTCTTCAACACGGGCGCGAATCCTCCGGCTCCTTGGCCTCGCGCTGCCGTCGTAACTGTGCCGGGCGGGAGCGCAAGCGCCGCGACCGCGAAGGCCAGAACCGGCCCGAGGGCTGTCAGCGCGAAGGCGATCCGCCACCCCCA
>CAYFIG010000335.1:0-2631 GCA_964342905.1 uncultured bacterium | reverse complement strand
AAGGCTCTGGTGTTCGATTCCTTCTACGACTCTTACCAGGGGGTGGTGTTGTACGTGCGGCTCCAGGACGGCCGAGTTCGCCCCGGGATGAAGATTCTCCTGATGTCTAACGGCAAGGGGTACGAGGTGCAACAGGTCGGCGTGTTCACCCCCGCGATGCAGGCGACAGGGGAGCTCTCCGCCGGTCAGGTGGGCTACCTGACCGCAGGGATCAAACGCGTGGCTGACGCCAAGGTGGGAGAGACTATCATCGATGCGCTCTCCCTCACCGCCACACCCTTCCCGGGCTACCGGGAGGCTAAGCCCATGGTCTTCGCCGGCCTCTACCCGGTGGAAGATACCGGCTATCACTCTTTGCGCGACGCCCTGGAAAAGCTGAGGCTCAACGACTCGGCGTTCACCTTCGAGCCCGAGACCTCCCTGGCCCTGGGCTACGGGTTTCGCTGCGGCTTTCTCGGGCTCCTGCACATGGAGATCGTCCAAGAGCGGCTCGAGCGCGAGTTCGGCCTGGCGCTCATCGGCACCGCGCCAGGCGTGCGCTATCGCGTCGCGACCACCGGGGGCGAGACGGTGGAGATCGACAACCCCTCCAAGCTCCCTGCCGCCGGGGTCATAGGCCATATCGAAGAGCCTTACGTCCGCGGCTCCGTCTTCGTCCCTACCGAGTACATGAACGCCGTGTACAAGCTCGCGCAGGACAAGCGCGGCGAGCACCGGGCGCTGGAATACGTCAGCAAGCGCGTTCGCATCACCTTCGATTTCCCGCTGGCCGAGATCATCGTCGACTTCTACGACAAGCTGAAGTCGCTCTCCAAGGGGTATGCCTCCTTCGACTACGACTTCCTCGAGTTTCGCGAGGCTGACCTTGTAAAGCTGGACATCCTCCTGAACGGCGAACCGGTGGACGCGCTCAGCGTCATCCTCCATCGGGACAGGGCCTACGAGAAAGGCAAGGCGCTCACCGAGAAACTCAAAGCGGTGATCCCGCGCCAGCTGTTCGAGGTGGCGATCCAGGCGGCGATAGGAAGTCGTGTCGTCGCCAGGGAGACGGTGAAGGCCATGCGGAAAAACGTCACGGCCAAGTGCTACGGGGGGGACATCACCCGCAAGCGCAAATTGCTCGAAAAGCAAAGGGAAGGAAAAAAGCGGATGAAGCAGCTCGGCAAGGTCGAGGTGCCGCAAGAGGCGTTCCTCTCGGTGCTCAAGAGCTGAGCCATGGACCAGAAGGACCCGTCGGCGGCGCACGAGGTCCCGCAGACCGTTGAGGTCCAAAAGAAAAGGAAGAAGTCTCTCGTCCGAGAGTACGTCGAGGCGATCGGGATCGCCATCCTTCTGGCCCTGGCGATCCGAACCTTCGCGGTGCAGGCCTTCACGATCCCGTCAGGATCCATGATGGACACCCTCCTGGTGGGCGACTACATCCTGGTCAGCAAGTTCCTCTACGGCGCCGAGATCCCCTTTACCGGCTGGCATCTGCCGGGCCTCCGCCAGCCCCAGCGGGGCGACATTGTGGTCTTCAAGTACCCGCTGGACGAGCGGCGCGACTTCATCAAGCGCATCGTCGCGATCCCGGGCGACGAACTGGTGATCAGGGACGACCACGTCCTCATCAATGGCCGGCCGACCCCGGAGTCGTACGTGAAGCGAGGAACAGGCGGGTTTTCCGTGCCGCGCTACCTCACCAACCGCAACTCCGGCGAGCCCTGCCTCGCCCAGGCCGCCGCCACTTCCGAGAAATACCCAGACCAGTTTGGTCCCATCCTGATCCCCCGCGGCAAGTACTTCGTCATGGGGGACAACCGGGACAACAGCCAGGATAGTCGCTACTGGGGGTGCCTCAAGCGCGAGGAGATCCGCGGCAAAGCCTTCATGCTCTACTGGTCCTGGAACGGAGAGGACGGTTGGCTCCGCTGGCGACGGCTCGGCAAGCTTATCCGGTAAGGGAAGAGATGCGCGCGTCCCCGGCGGAGTGGGTCCCCCACTCGGGGACACTGGGAGCGTATCTCCACATCCCGTTCTGCCAGCAGCGCTGCCACTACTGCTCCTTTAATACAGGCCCTTGCCGCTCTGCCGCCATGGACCGCTTCCTCGCGGCGCTCGGGAGCGAGATCGACCTCGCGGGTGGGGCCGACTGGGCAAGCGGGGTGGTGGTGGGGACGGTCTTCTTCGGAGGGGGAACGCCCTCCTTGCTAGCGGCCGACGAGCTGGCCGAGATCCTGGATCGGCTCAGGAAGCGCTTCGCCCTGGCCCCTGACGTCGAGGTGACGGTAGAGTGCAACCCCGAGAGCACGAGCCGCGAGAAGCTTGAGGGCTACCGACTCGCCGGAGTAAACCGGATCAGCCTCGGTGTCCAGAGCCTGGACAATGCCCTCCTGCTGCGCCTCGGCCGGCTCCACTCCGCCCCGGAAGCGCGTCGCGCGTTTGAAGCTGCGCGCGCTGCGGGGATCCAAAACATCAGCGTAGACCTGATGTACGGGCTCCCCGGGCTCGATCTCCCGAAATGGGAGGCAACCCTTTCGGGAGTGCTCGCCTGGGGACCCGAACACCTCGCGGCCTACGGCCTCACCTTGGATGAGGGCAGTCGCTGGGCCGCCGAAGGGGTGGAGGGACTTCCCCCGGAAGAGGCGGTGA
>CAYFIG010000334.1:0-2662 GCA_964342905.1 uncultured bacterium | reverse complement strand
AGGAGCGAGAGCGCGATGGCGATATCGAAGTTCCCTTTCCCGGTTTCCAGCACTGTGGCTGTCGTGAGCACCCGCGTCTGTCCCCGAATGTTGCCGCCCACCATCATGGAGGCCCCGATTTCCGAAATCACCCCGCCGAACCCGGCCATCACCGCGGCCAGCATCGGCAGGCGGGCCTCCTTGAGCAGCACCCAGAGGAGCTGGATGCGCGAGGCGCCGAGCGCCAGCATCTGGAGGCGGAACTGGGGCGGGATCTGTTGGACCGCGGCCAGGGTCAGGCCCGTCACGATGGGCGCCGCGATGACGAACTGGGCGATCACAATGGCCGTCGGCGTGTAGAGCAGCTCCAGAATTCCGAGCGGGCCGCTCCGCCAGAGGAAGACGGAGACGAAGAGACCGACCACCACGGGCGGGAGCCCCATCCCTGTATTGATGAGGCTGATGACAAAGCCGCGGCCGGGAAAGCGGGCGAGGGCGATCGCCGTCCCAAGCGGAATTCCCACGAGCAGAGAGAACCCGGTCGCCGTTCCGGAGACCTGAAGCGAGAGCAAGGTAATCCTCAGCACCTCGGGGTCGCCCGTGACGAGGAGCCAGAGCGCCTGCTTGATCCCCTCCCAGATCAGCTCCATGCTACCCTCCACCTCCCGGCTCCGGCTTCCCGGCATCCGGGAAGAACAGCGGCTGGCCATACTTCTCGACGCCGAAGGTTCGGATCACTTCCTGTGCCTCGGGGGAAACCAAGAAGTCCGCAAGCGCTTTCCCTCTCGCCGCGTTCACCTTTCGGTGCCGGGCCGGGTTGACTTGCATCACGTGGTAGATATTGAGCAAGGGAGCGTCCCCCTCAAGGAGGATCGCGAGCTGGATTCGTTTCTGAAACGCCAGGTATGTCGCCCGATCCGCCAGCGTGTACGCGCCCTTCTCGGAGGCGATCGTCAGGGTAGCCCCCATCCCCTGCCCCGACTCGATGTACCAGCTTCCCTTGGGCACGATCCCTGCGACCTTCCAGAGGGATCGCTCCGTGTTGTGGGTGCCGGAGTTGTCGCCCCGGGAGACAAACCTCGCCCCGCGCTCGGCGATCCTCTTCAACGCTTCGGCCGCCTTGCTCACTCCCTTGATTCCCGCTGGATCCGTCGGCGGCCCCACGAGGATGAAGTCGTTGTGCATGACGAGCCGCCGGTTGGTCAGATTCCCTTTCGCCAGGTACTCCAGTTCAAGCTTCGGCGCGTGGACCAGGACCACATCAGCTTCGCCCCGGTCCCCGAGAGCCAGCGACTGCCCGGTCCCCACCGCGATCGTCTTCACCGTGTAACCGGTCTTCTTCTCGAAGCGTGGCACCAAAACATCGAGGAGCCCCGAGTCCTGGGTGCTGGTGGTGGTGGCGAGGATCACCGCGGTGGACTGCCCCACAGCCGAACCCGCGAAGCAAAGCAGCGCTCCAAACACGACCAGCAGGCGAGAGATCATCGTAACACCTTTGCCCGGACGCGCTCTCTGAGACCCCGAGGGTCGAGGCTTAGCCCTTCCGAAACATCTGGACCAGCTTCGCGTATGTGTCGAGGAGCGGCAGCACCGCTTCCCGGCCGGCGGGCGGCAACCCGAAAACCGTCCGCTCAGCGCCCACCTTCTCATGCTCCCGCACCGCGCCCTCCTCCGCCTTGGCCCCGTAGACCGTCACCGTGATGGAACGCGGATCGCGTCCCGCCTTTTCAGCACGCTGGCGGAGATCGGCGATTCCCGCGGCGAGGTCTCCCGCGCGCACCGCGAGCGGAAGCCACCCGTCACAATACTCCACGACCCGCTGGCGCCCGTTCGGCATGTTCACCCCCAGGAGGATCGGTGGATGTGGTTTCTGCACCGGCTTGGGATACGCCCAGATCGGATCGAAGTTGACAAACTCGCCGTGAAATTCCGGCTCGTCCTTCGTCCAGACCTCTTTCATGGCCAGGATCCGCTCTTTCAGGATCCGCCAGCGCTTCTTGAAGTCGGTGCCGTGGTTCTCCATCTCCTCGGCGTTCCACCCGCCGCCGATGCCGAAGATCAATCGCCCGTTGGACAGGAAGTCGAGGCTCGCGACTTCCTTCGCCAGCGTGATCGGGTCGCGCTCGATGACCAGGCAGATCCCCGTCCCGACTTTGAGCCGGGTCGTCACCGCCGCGGCCATCGCGAGCGCCACGAAGGGGTCGTAGGTGTGCCAGTACTCCTTGGGCAGGTTGGGCCCGCCGGGCCACGGGCTCCGCCGGCTCTTGGGAATGTGGGTGTGCTCTGGAATCCAGAGCGACTCGAACCCCCGTTCCTCCGCCGCCCGCGCCAGCTCGTCGATCCGGATCGCGTAGTCCGTGGCAAACATCGAGACGCCGAATTTCATACGCCCTCCCCCGTTCCTCGCTCCTTCAGCCGGCGAGCTCTTTCCTGACGATCTGCGCCCCGGCTGCCAGAGCCCTGAGCTTCTGGTTCGCCATCCCCCGAGGGCTCCAGCCGAAGCCGCAGTCAGGGTTCACGTAGAGCTTCTCCGGGCTCGCGAACTTCAGCACGCGCCGGATCCGCTCCGCCACGTCCTCGGGAGTGTCCAGATAAAAACCCTTCACGTCCACGACCCCCGCCCCCAGCTCCCGGCCGTCATGGTACTGCTGCCAGAGGTCCAGCTCGGCCAGTTCCCGGCTGG
>CAYFIG010000333.1:0-2664 GCA_964342905.1 uncultured bacterium | reverse complement strand
CCACCGGATTCTCGCCTATCTCGGGCTCCCGACCGAGGGGTCCGCCCCCTGCCCCTCCCGACCGCCTCCGGGCCCCACCGCGACGAGGTTAATGAAGCAAGCTGCTGATGGAGATGATCCAGAGGCGAACTATTGGCTAGCCTACTTTTCAAAAAACGGGAAATATATGCCAGGGTGGTCACGTTCGTGAAGGGAAGTAAGACTCGATCCACATCTCCAGCGTGCGATCGTGCACTTCCGGGTCGCCAATCACGATTGGTCGGAGCTCCTCCCGGTAGCGCGTTCGGAGTAGGGCCGGATCTAGGGGCACGTTCTTGGCCAGATAAGCCACGTCCTCACGATCTACAGGGTTGTTTCGCGTTAGCTTAGACAAAGCCAAGTCGTGAGGGTCGAGCGCAAACATCCGGAGATTGCGAAATCGCCCGGGGAAAAGTTCTGTAAGGCGCTCGACATACGACTCGGGAAGGCTGGCCACCGCGACGTACTGAAAGTACAAGCGATATTTGTTGGCAAGGTGGGATTCTCGGCCAGCTATCTCTTCGAGAACTTGCAGGGCGCTGCGAGGAACGATTTCAATGTAGTCCAAGTCATTGGTCGGGCGATCTAGGTGGTAATGCATCGCGGCGACGAAGCCTCCGAGACAGTGAAGCTCGATCAGTTCCGGCAGCCGACCGTTCACTTCCGAGAGAAACTCCCGCCAGGGTGATCGCAGCTCAGGCGAGATAGCGGAGGGCATCGACTGTCCAGTCCGTCAGAACGTTCCAGTGCTTTGCCGCCTCGGGCCGGTTGGCCGATAGCCAGCGCCGCTCTGGCTCGGGTAGCGATACCCTACACAAAGTGTCTTCACGGGCAAGACGGCTTCGCTCGAGTTCCGTCTCAAGGTCGTTCAACGCCCGAGCCGTGCGCTCGTCTCGTGCGCGCTCAGCAAGGCGGCGCGCAAGGCTAACTACGAAGCCCAAGCGATTCTGCAGGTCGCGTAGTTTCGCTTCCCGCACCAGCCATTCCCGATCAAGAGGCCAGTACCTCAGCACAAGCCAGGGGAGCGCCTCGACAAGGCGGGCTTCCAGATCATCCTGAGCCAGGGCTGCTAGGAGAACGTCGCTGGGGTTCTTGGGCTTCCAGTTCCGCGGCCGCAGATAGGCGAACCCGGGGTATCCCAACGCGGCAAGATCATTTGCCAAGACTTCAGGATCCACTCGGTGGCGAGAGTGTAATTCCGAAGGCGGGAGTACTGTTGGGGGCAGGTCGTAGACCTTCATCGCACGTCGAGCAAGTTTAGGTGTGAGTCGCCGGTTGCCACTCTCGAGCATGGCAAGGTAAGGCTGCGAAACGCCTAGGCGAGCAGCTGCCTGCACTTGGCTCAATCCCTTAGCCGAACGCCCCGACTTTAGGTCGTTAGAGTTCATGGCACAAACGAATATATCACAAAGCCTGTAATAGTCAAGGCACTCCCCAAGAGGGGGGCACCTCGCGTGGGAGAGATGCGTAGAGGCAGCGGTCTGCGGAAGGCTCCGTGTTTTAGTCCCAATCATTTTTCAGGTGCTGAACGGGCTCGAAGCTCCTAAAAGTATTGGCGAAAACGTGGCGTGGCTGAAACAGTGGTTTGAGCCTTGGCCTCGATTCGGAACTCCACTGGCCCGTTTTTGCTGGCGGGGACTGTGGGTCCCGTGTCGTCCATAAAACCAGGATGTGTGGTGCCGGCATAGAACCCCGAAAGAGCGGGGGCTCATCAAGCCTGGTTGTTTTTAGACGCCATGGCTGGATGTGTCCGTGTAATCGCTGAGGCCCCGAATAGTTTCACCTTTACGGCTAGCGTGTCGCTGTCCAGTAAAAATGTCACGTTAACTGGTCCGTGAAAATGTCACCCCCCTGGTTTGGGGGTGCGAGTGATCTCTCGGCCTCGGCGCGTGAAGGGGCGGCGCCAGGGGTGTAAGGCTGCCGGTCGGCGGAGGTGAGCGGCGGAGGGCGGCGAGGTGCGCGAGGGCCTCAGTCGCGCGATTCCGGGGGGTATCCAGAGAGCGGCTCCCCTTTTCGGATGCGGTCCTGGAGGCGCTGCGGCGCTGGCCCCGCGCGGTGTGCCGAGGGATGAGGACAAACTCCGACCCGGACGCGGCCTGCTGGGCGATGCGGAGATCGTGGTGGAAGGCGAGCAGGCGGCCGTCGAGGCACTCGCGGAGTTCGACGCGGCAGCCCGCGTAGGCGCGGCCGTGGGCGCCGCGAGGGATCTGCAGCAGGCGGGCGCCGAGGCGGACGGTGTTGTCCCGGGCGACCGTCCGCTCGTAACGGCAACTGAGGAGCTCGTCGAAGTCGCGCGGCGGGCGCCGCCACACAGGCGTCGCCTCCGCGGGGGCATGGGCAAAGCGGCGATTGAAGTCGGTGCGGAACTCCGGGAGGAAGGCGGTGGCGGCGGCGAGGGTAGAGATCCCACGCAGCCGGAGTTCGCTGACGAGCCGGTCCTGCAAGGTTTGCCAGAGGCGCTCGATGCGGCCCTTGGCCTGCGGGGAGCCCGCCGGGATGTACCCGATGCCCAGGGCCTGGAGCATGCGGCCAAAGTGGGTGGGCTGTTGGGTCCCTTGGAGTTCTTCCTCCTCAAGGGGACCCTGGGGGATCCGTACAACTGGACCACCATGGGGGAGAGCGGGACGGCGGCCAGGCGCCGGTCGG
>CAYFIG010000332.1:0-2664 GCA_964342905.1 uncultured bacterium | reverse complement strand
GCGCGCGAGGGCGCCGCCCCGAGCGCCGCGCGGCCCGAGCAGGCACGGGCAGAGCGCCTCGCAGTTACAGTTCTCCAGGTACTCCCCCTTGATGCGCCACCGTTCCGCCATCCCTGCGTCCCTCCCTCCTTACGCCTACCCGTTTTTCTCCCTGTCCCGCCGGGGGGAGAACCGAGGGGGGTGAGGATCCCCCTCGGACTTATGGCCGTGCACCCGCCGTCGAACACCCCCGCCCTGCGACCTCCTCGCGGAGCCGGCTCCAGTCAGGTACTTCCACGGCACCCGAGAGGGTCGCCTGACCGTTGCTCCCTTCCGGGCCTGGCGGGGTTCGGCGATTCCCGTTGCGTGGGGCCCGACCTTCAACGCCGCCCCGTGAGGCTCAATTCAACGCGAGAGGTCCTCTGGCGGGGATTCAACCCCGCTGGAGCGGATTGCGGGTTACAGGGCACCGCTACCTCCCCATCTAGCACGGCCAAGCTGAACCCAGTTGTATGGCGGAGGGGGTGGGATTTGAACCCACGGCACAGGGTTTACCCGTGCACGGCATTTCCAGTGCCGCACCTTCGGCCGCTCGGTCACCCCTCCTCGCCCACTCGACGAATCTCAGAAGGTGTTTCGGGTTCTTCGTACCTACCACTTCCAGGTAGCGCTCAATACCCGCCCGACTATAGATCGACACATGCCTCCGACCGTCGCACTTCGCTGGGAGTCCAATGTCACAAAGAATCCTGTGGACACCCTTTAAGAGTGGGCGTGAATGCGAAGTAAATGACAGTCCTACGTTCCGGTAGTGCCGACCCTGAACCGAGTGCGAGTGATAGTAAATGCTACCATCCGTATCCACGAGCCCTCGGACACAGGCCTTCGCCAAGCCACCATCGCTCAGTATCCATTCCGGGATATCGACTTGGTGCTTGATCTTGTCTCCTCGGCATAGCCCCCTTCCAACCAAGAACTGGAGTAGAATGGCAGCCTCGAATGACATCCGCCACCTCTCTCTTACCCAATCGCGAATGGTTCTGGGGTGCACGCCCGAGACCAGGGCGAGTCGCTCCCAACCTCCCCCTACCGCTCCGCGAACGCGGCGGAGAAAGGCTTCTTGCTCACCTTTCGCGAGAACAACCCGAGACATCCTTATCCTCACCAGGACCGTTTAGACTGCCGAAGATAGTATGTGGCGGAGGGGGAGGGATTTGAACCCCCGAGGGACGTTTTTGCGCCCCTACTCGATTTCGAGTCGAGCGCCTTCAACCGGGCTCGGCCACCCCTCCGGCTCGTGCCGTCACCGACGCGATTCAAAGAACGTGCGGAGGAGCGCCCCGCACTCCTCAGCAAGAACGCCGCCCAGCACTTCAGCCTGGTGGTTCAGCCGCTGATCATCCAACAGGCGGTAGAGCGACACGGCAGCCCCCGCCTTCGGGTCCACGGCTCCGAACACGACTCGAGACACCCTCGCATGGAGAGCCGCCCCACAGCACATGGGGCAGGGCTCCACGGTCGCGTAGAGCGTCGCCCCGGGCAGCCGGTAGGTCCCAACCTTCTGCGCGGCCGCGCGGAGCGCCAGGACTTCCGCGTGAGCAGTGGGATCCTGGGAGCCGACCGGAGCGTTGTGCCCACGCCCGATCACCTCGCCATCCCGCACCACCACCGCGCCCACCGGCACCTCGCCTTCCGCCAGCGCCCGGTGGGCCTTGGCCAGCGCCTCGCGCATCCACTCCGCGTCCGCGGCCCGGCTCATCGCCATGGGGTCGCCCCGGCGGGGAGTGGCACCCACGCCTCCGGCGCGGGTACCCGGCCGCGGGCGCTGATGCCGGCTCCCCGGCAGGCAGTGTGGCGCGCCCAAGAGGATTCGAACCTCTGACCTTCGGATTCGTAGTCCGACGCTCTATCCATCTGAGCTATGGGCGCCATGGCGGAGAGGCCGGGATTCGAACCCGGGACAGAGGTTTTTGCCCCTGTAACCGCTTAGCAGGCGGCTGCCTTCGGCCAACTCGGCCACCTCTCCAAGCGACAAAGCTTCCTTACTATAAAGCATTTCGACCGCGGCTGAAAGCTTCCGCCCGGAGGGCGTTCCTCGCGGGTTGATCGGGACGATGTTCTATGCTTCGATTGGCACGAGCGCGCATGTTCTAGTCGCGGGAACCACATGACGCTACAGAGCGCGATCCTCGCGCCCTTCATATCGCGGCCGGCTCCGCGGGCCTCATCCTCGGGCCCATCGCCATGCGGGCCGCCAAGCGTCCGGGGCTTCACATGCGCGCAGGGGAAGCGTACCACTGGGTCATGCTCACGGTGTGCTTCACAGCGGCTTTCCTGGCGGTCCTTGACTGGAGGCGGCTCTGGTGGTTCCTGCCTATCGCGGCTGGCTCCTATGCCTTCGCGCTGCTGGGGTACCTCGCTGCCAAGCGCCGGTGGACCGGGTGGCTCCGCGCCCACATCGCGGGCCAGGGCGGCTCCTACATCGCCATGACCACTGCCCTCCTGGTGGTGAACTGGCAGACCCTCACGGGCACGCCCGGCATCCGCTCCACGTGGGCCGGGGGATTGCCGACGGTCGTGGGCTCGCCGATGATCGCGTGGGTGATCTATCAGGTGCGGCTCGGGAAACGGCCGAAAGGGTGGACGAGCACAAATCCGTCGTCGCGGTGATCCTGAGTCAAGTCC
>CAYFIG010000331.1:0-2669 GCA_964342905.1 uncultured bacterium | reverse complement strand
GGAGCCTCCCGGTCGAGACCGCCAAGAGTCTTGAAGCGCACCTGGAGGGCTGCACGCCGTGCATCGCCTTCGTCAATACCTACCGCGGGACCGTGAACGCCGTGCGCCGGCTCCAAGAGACCGAGATCCCCCCCGAGCTTCGCGATCGCCTGATCACGTTCCTCGAGAAGCACAACCGCAAACGCTCCTGAGCCCTCTCACGTGAGCCGACGTCGAAGGAACGCGCTCAGCGCGTCCACACACGTCACCATCAGGTAAACAGCCAGGATCAGAGTCAGCAGCTGGTTTTCCAGGAACAGGCTGATGGCGATGTAGATCTGCTGGCCGAGGCCACCCGCGCCCACGAACCCCAGGACAGCCGCGGCTCGGATGTTCACCTCCCAGCGGTAGAGGGAGTAGGCGAGGAACTGGGGGAGTGCTTGTGGAAGCACTCCGTAGAGGAGGATCCGGAGTCGGCTGGCGCCGGTCCCCTGGAGCGCCTCCAGCGGCCTCGGGTCCACATCTTCCAGCACCTCGCCGAAGAGCTTGCCGAGCACGCCCCCCGTGTGGAACCCCAGGGCCAGAGCTCCCGGGAAGGGCCCCAGCCCCACCAGGAACACGAAGATCAGCGCCCAGATGATCTCCGGGATCGTGCGGAGCAGGTTCAGCGTCCCCTTCGCCACCGCGTAGAGACCGACTCGAAGCCCTCGCTCCCATCGGCGGAGCCGTCGCCCTTCGTAGAGGATCCCGCGGTAGAGGATCGTGCGGGTGGTGAAGAGCGAAAGCGGCAGCGCGATGAGGACAGCCAGGAAGCTCCCCACAAAAGAGATCGCGAAGGTCTCGATGGCTCCCGTGAGGGCTTGGCGGAGCATCGGGGCCGAGAGATCGGGCGGGAAAAGCTTCTTCGCGTAGGCAGCCATCTGGTGCCGCGCCTCTCGGTCCAGGAGGGCCGCCGGATCCACCTGGGTACCGTAGGCACTCCAGAGCAGCAGAACCGCAAAGCCTCCGATCAGAAGCCAGCGGCTGGCCGGCAGCCGTGGCCGAGCAACTGCTCCGAGATCGTCGGTGACTTTGGCCATCAGGACCGCACCACTGCCGCGCGGATTCGACCGCTGGTGAAATCCACGGCGGCCACCAGGAGAAAAAGGGTTCCGAGGAGCGTGAGGATCTCGTTGAACTGGAACATGCGCATGGACAGCTCGATCTGCTGTCCCAGCCCTCCGGCTCCCACGAAGCCCAGGAGCGCCGAAGCGCGGATCGCGCACTCCCAGCGGTAGAGGGTATAGGAGAGGAGGTTCGGCAGGGCCTGGGGAAGGAGACCGTAGAAGACGATCCCGAGCCGGCCCGCCCCGCTCGAGTGAAGCGCTTCGAGGGGGTGGGGGTCCACGCCTTCCAGGATCTCGGAATACACCTTCCCCAGCATCCCGCCGTACGAGATCCCCAAGGCCAGTACCCCGGCAAATGGCCCGAGGCCAACCGCGCGGACAAAGAGGAGGGCCCAGACGAGCTCCGGGATCGAGCGAAACAGAGAGAGGAGCGCTCGGGACAGCGCGTAGGGCCCGAACCAGAGCAGTCGATGGAACCGCCCCGCGCGCTCGTGGAGAATCCCGCTCCAGGTCAGGGAGCTAGTGGCCAGAAGCCCGAGGGGGATGGCAAAGAGGCATGCGACCGTGGTCCCCATCACCGAGAGCTGGATCGTCTCGACGACCGCAGGGCCCAGCACACTTAAAAAGGATCGGGAAAGCTCCGGCGGGAACATCCCACGAACGAACCGGACCAGGTTAGCCAGGGCCTCCCGCTCGACCAGGAGACGAGGATCCACCTGGGCGATGCGCAAGGAGAACAGCAGCGAGACGAAAAGGCAGAGACCCAAGAGGACGGGGAAGGCCGACTTACTTCCGAAGCTGAAGCGGTCGGCAAACCCCGCTGACCGGGAGGATTTCATTGAACCACTCGATCTCGCGCTGGGCCTCGGCGTGGCCGGCGTAGAGGGCTCCGAGCAGCTCCCCCGTGACCTTCTCCGGAGCGAGGTCGAAGCGCAGTCGGCCGTCACGGATCCCGACGATGCGCGGGAAGAACGCCAGGGCGAGGTCCACGCTGTGGAGGTTTACAAGCAGGGTCTTCCGGGACTCCGCTGAGAGGTCTCGGAGCAGCGTGACGATGCTGAGCGCCAGCGAGGGGTCCACGGATGAGACCGGCTCGTCAGCGAGGATGACATCCGGGTCCTGCACCAGGACTCGGGCGATGGCCACCCGCTGCTGCTGGCCGCCGGAAAGCTCGTCGGTGCGCGCATAGAGCTTCTCCGAGATCCCTACCCGAGACAGGGCCCGATGGGCGACCTCCGCTTCCCGGGGGGAGAGGAGCGAGACAAACGCTTTGGCCGTAGACCAGCGGCCCAGGTTGCCAGCCAGGACGTTATGAACCACGCGAAGGCGCCCGACTAAATTCCCCTGCTGGTAGATGGTCCCGATGCGGCGGCGGGCACTCTGAAGCTCGGACTCCCCCAGGCGGGACACCTCCATGCCGTCCAGGCGGATCACTCCTGCCGTGGGGCGGAGCGTGAGATTCAGGATCCGGAAGAGCGTGGTCTTCCCTGCCCCGCTGGGGCCAATGAAGGCGATGTGCTCCCCGCGCCCCATGGTCAGGGACACCCCGTCGAGCGCTGGCGGGCCGCCGTTGAACACCTTCCG
>CAYFIG010000330.1:0-2678 GCA_964342905.1 uncultured bacterium | reverse complement strand
TTGGGAGCGGCGGCGCGTCCGTGCGTGCCACCTCGATGGAGAGGTCGTGGTGATGCGGTCCCGCGGAGAAGAAGGCGATCCGACCGCCCTTTCCTCTCCCGACATCTTTCAATCCCAGGATCTCCCGGTAGAAGCGGATTGAGGCCTCCAGGTCCCGGACGAAGAGCGAGACGTGGCCGAGCTCTCTGACCCTGAGCGCGTCCTGCATAGCGACGGTAGTGTATCATAGGAGCTTATGACCGCGCCCGAGCCTGCCAGCGTCACCCATTCCGACCCGGCTCCAACCGTCGCTGACAGCTTTCCAGATGCCCGGGCGACGCCCGGTGCTCTCGCTGCTCCCGCGCCGGTCTCACGCGCCCGCCCGAACGCCCGGCTTCTGGCGCTCCTCGCGATGGGGCATCTGGTCATCGACACCAACCAGGGGGCGCTCCCCGCGATCCTGCCGTTCCTCCGCGAGGCCTTCGCGCTCTCCTACGCGGCCGCGGGCACCATCATGCTGGTCGCCAACCTGACCTCTTCGGTGATCCAGCCGCTCTTCGGCTACTTCTCAGATCAGACCTCCCGGCGCTGGCTCCTCCCCGTCGCAGTCTTGGTCTCCGGAGTTGGCCTTGCCCTGACGGGTGTGGCGCCGAGCTACGCAGCCGTCCTGGCGCTCGTGATGATTACGGGATTCGGTGTGGCCGTCTACCACCCGGAGGGATTCAAGACCGCGAGCCACGTGGCAGGGGAGCGAAAGGCCACCGGGCTCTCATTCTTCTCCGTCGGCGGAAACGTGGGAATCGCCCTGGGCCCCCCGATCATCACAGCCCTCGTGACTGGGTTCGGCCTGGCGGGGAGCCTCGGGATGCTCCTGCCGAGTCTGATTGTGGCAGGACTCCTGAGCGTGTCGCTGCCCGGATTCTCAGGGCCGGCGCCGGAGACGGCCGCGGTGACGCGGGCCGACGACCAGCGGCCCATGGCGGGCGCCATGGCCCTTCTGATCCTGGTGGTCACGTTTCGCTCCTGGACTTCTCTTGGCCTGACCACCTTCGTGCCGTTCTTCTATATCGACTCCCTCAAGGCTGACCCGCAGGTGGTGGGCCCGCTCCTCTTCGTGTTCCTCGGCGCCGGCGCCCTTGGGACCCTGGTGGCCGGTCCGTTGGCTGACCGTTGGGGTTCCCTCCGGTTCATGCGCATCGTGTTTGTCCTCGCGACGCCGCTGGCTTTGGGCTTTCTCCTCGCCCGCGGGCTATGGGCGTTTCTGCTGCTCGGCGCCGCGGGCTTTGTGCTGATTTCCACTTTTTCGATCTCGGTGGTGCTTGCCCAAGCCTATCTGCCACGGAACCTTGGGATGGCCGCAGGGCTCATCGTCGGCTTCGCCATCGGCACCGGCGGTCTCGGCGTCACCCTGCTCGGGCTGTTGGCGGATCACTGGGGCCTCCCCCTGGCCCTCGGAATCACCGCGGTGATGCCGTTCCTGGGCTTCATTGCCTCGCTCTTCCTCCCCGAACCCAGGCGCACCTGATCCGCGCCGACATCCATCGCCGTCGCGTCACCGAGCGCTTCCACCTCCACTCGATGTGTGGTATAACGGGCTCTGGCCGGAACCCATCATGACGCGCTTCTTCGCCTTTCAGGATGGGGAGCAGGTCCTTCTTATGGACCCGCGGGGACGGCGTCACCTCCTCACCCTTCGAAAAGGCGATGCCTTTCACTCCGACCGCGGCTTCATCCCCCACGACGCCATCATTGGCCAACCTGAAGGGAGCTGGGTCCACACCTCCCTGAACTTCCGCTTCCTCGCCCTCCGGCCCACCCTGGCCGAATATGTGCTGGAGATGCCGCGGGGGGCCCAGGTGATCTACCCCAAGGATCTCGCGATGATCCTCTTCTGGGCCGACATCTTTCCCGGGGCGCGGGTGCTGGAGGCCGGGACCGGCTCCGGGGCCTTGACTCTGGCGCTCCTGCGAGCTGTCGGGCCGGAGGGCAAAGTCATCACCTACGAGCAGCGGGAGGAATTCGCGCGCAAGGCGCTGGCCAACATCCGCGGCTGGCTCGGCGAGGTCACTAACCTGGTGGTCCGCTTCCTGCCTGTGGAGGAAGGGCTCCCGGACGAGGAGCCGGTCGACCGGGTGATCTTGGATCTTCCCGAGCCGTGGCGGCTCGTTGATCCGGTCGCGACACTGCTCCGGCCAGGCGGGATCTTCCTCTGCTACGTGCCCACGATCATCCAGTCCCAGCAACTGGCCGAAGCCCTGCGTCAGCATCCGGGCTACGCGCTGGTGGAGACCTTTGAGACGCTCTTCCGGCCGTGGAACATCGAGGGGCTTTCGGTGCGCCCATTCCATCGCATGGTGGCTCACACCGGATTCATCACCGTGGCCCGGCGGGTGCTTCCGGAAAAGCCGCCCGCCACGACTTCCGAGTAGACCCGAGCGTGCTCGATCGGTTTTTTCGCCTCAGCGAGCGCGGAACCACCGTCGGCACTGAGGTGATGGGCGGCCACCTGCCTGGTGGCGGGCCTGGCGACCCTCGCCATGGGGTGCTTCGCTGAACCGGGTCCTCCTCATCGATTCGCTGGCCGCCGTGGCAGGGGGCGTGGCGGGCGCGTCCTCGGCGACCACGTACATCGAGTCGGCTGCCGGCGGGGCAAGGGCGGAGCGGTGCACCCGATGATGCACGGCGCCGCGCTCGCCTTC
>CAYFIG010000329.1:0-2684 GCA_964342905.1 uncultured bacterium | reverse complement strand
TGCCGCGAGAACACGGTGGACAACCTGGCCCTATCCTTCACAGGCATGTTGGATGTCGTGTGCACCTCTCACTTCCCACAAGCTCTCCGAGTAATGCTTGCTTCAAGCCTCCGAACCGCGCCAGGTACGCACAACGTGCGGGTGGACCTGGTAGATGTAATCACGAAAGAACGGACGAGGGTAAATAGCCTGCAAAACCTACAGTCAAATGCCTATCTGCGGGACACACCAATCCAGGGCGAAACGACACTCGTATTCCCACGGCAGGGTGTGTATGCCCTTGAGCAATATGTGGACGATGAACTGTCGGCACGTAGGGTAATTGCCGTGGACGATGTTAACAATCCGAAATTCATCCGACTGCTAGAGGCTGACCGGGAACGGGTGCGGCAGGGGGAAGTCCTAGTGCTTGTAACAGGGGCGCAGCAAGTATCCGAGGGTGAAGCAAATCCAGTTGGAAATCACAAAACATGAAGTCCTTTGATCCGAAGCGATTCGTTGAGGCGACGATTCCCGTCGGCGTCTCGTGGCAGCTCGGGACGGTCATGGAGTCCAAAGGCCGGCAAGACCTTTACGAGAAGCAGAGCTCGGAAGTGCTCCGAACTCTGCGAGAGCTCGCGATCGTCGAGAGCACGGAGTCGTCAAACCGGATCGAAGGGGTGACAGTAGAGCGGGGCCGCCTGCGTCCCCTGGTGCTCGGCCGGGCGCGGCCCCGGGATCGGTCCGAGGAGGAGATCGTTGGATACCGGAATGCCCTCAACTGGATCCACACGGCGCCGGAGGCTATTTCCGTCATGCCCGAAACGATTCAGCGCCTGCACGCTATTGCCCAAGCTGGTGCTGGCGATGCCGGCCAGTGGAAGGCCCGTGACAACGAGATCATAGAGGTACTGCCGGACGGACGACGGATCGTTCGCTTTCGCCCTGTCGCGGCGCGGGAGACTCCCGGGGCGATCGAGCAGCTCTGTCTTGGATACCGTCATGCCACGGATCAGGATCTGCTCCCCCCACTGCTATCCGTGGCCAACTTCGCTTTCGACTTCCTCTGCATCCATCCCTTCCGGGACGGGAACGGTCGGGTGTCGCGGCTCCTGACCCTGCTTCTCCTCTCCCATCATGGCTTTCGCGTTGGGCGCTACGTGAGCCTGGAGCGTCTGATCGAGGATAGTAAGGAGAGTTACTACGAGGCCCTCAAGGGCTCCTCGGAGGGATGGCACGAGGGGCGGCACGACCTCGTCTCCTGGTGGTCGTATTTCCTCGGTATCTTGCGGTCGGCCTACCGGGAGTTCGAGGAGCGGGTGGGAGCGGTCCGGGCCCCGCGAGGTGCTAAGACTGAAACGGTCCGCCGAGCCATCCTTGCTTTTCCTGGGGAATTCGCTATCTCCGACGTCGAACGGGCTTGTCCCGGGGTGAGCCGGGACATGATCCGCCTCGTGCTCCGCGCCCTCCAGGAGGAGAAGCGTATCGTCTGCCTGGGGCGGGGCCGCAGTGCCCAGTGGCGCCGAATAGGGTAATAACTCTAGGAATGGGGTAATGAATGGGGGGATATGGTTGGCTTGCCAGGAGGAGCTGCGTGCTCCTTGCCACGCTGCTCGCGCTCGCACCGACGGCGAGGGCATCCGCGCAGCCGACCCTCACCGTGTTTGCGGCGTCGGACCTCGCGTTCGCCTTCAAGGAGATCGTCCCGCGCTTCGAGCGGGCGCTGGGGGTGAAGGTCACGCTGGTTCTGGGCTCCACCGGGAACTTCGCCAGGCAGATCGAGCACGGAGCCCCCGCTGACGTCTTTTTTGCCGCCGACCAGGGCTTCGTGGAGCGGCTCGCCGCCAAGGGGATCCTCATCGCCGAGACCCAGACCCTCTACGCCCAGGGGCGGATCGTCCTTGCCACGGCGAAGAGCTTCGGCCCGAAGCTGACAGACCTCCGGGCCTTGCTGAACCCTAAGATCCGGCACGTGGCCATCGCCAACCCCTTGCATGCGCCGTACGGAAAGGCAGCGGCGGAGGCCCTGAGGAAGGTCGGGGTGTGGGAGGCGCTCAGGCCCAAGCTGGTTTACGGCGAGACGGTGCGACACGCGTTGCAGTTCATCCAGACCGGCGCTGCCGAAGCCGGAATTGTGGCCCGCTCCATCGCCGACGCGCCCGAGGTTGACTGGACGCTGATCGACGCCGGACTCCACGCGCCCCTCAACCAGGCTGTGGCGGTCGTCAGGCGGAGCTCGCGCCCGGAGCTCGGGCTGGCCTTCATCCAGTTCGTCAACGGATCCGAGGGCCGGGAGATCATGAAGCGCTACGGCTTCCGCCTTCCCGGCGAGTTCTGAGAGGCCCATGGATCTCTTCCCGCTCCGGCTTTCGCTTCAGGTTTCCCTGGCCGCGACCGCGTTGACCCTCCTCGTCGGGGTCCCGCTGGCGTGGCTCCTGGCGCGCAAGCGCTTCCCCGGTCGGGATCTGCTCGAGGCGCTTGTGGTGTTTCCTCTGATCCTTCCGCCCACGGTCCTCGGCTACTACCTCCTCGTCGTCATCGGGAGCCAGGGGCCGGTGGGCCGGGCGCTGGCCGCGGTCGGGATCGAGCTGGCGTTCACCTGGCGCGCCGCTGTGCTGGCGGCCTCGCTTGGCTCTATTGCGCTTCTGATCAAATCGGCCCAGGCCGGGTTTGAGAGTGTGGATCGTCGCCTGGAAGAAGCCGCG
>CAYFIG010000328.1:0-2685 GCA_964342905.1 uncultured bacterium | reverse complement strand
GTCTTTTACGTCGCCAACCAGGGGCGACACGGCGTCTCCATCGTGGATCCCGAGGCGATGAAGGAGGTCGCCTTCCTGCCCACCGGGCGCGGGGCCCACGGCCTCTATGTGAGCCGCGATACCCGCTCGCTCTACGTCACGAATCGGCGCGCCGGCACCATCTCGGTCATCGACTTCGCCACGCGCACGGTGGTCAAAACCTGGGAGATCGGCGGCACCCCCGACATGGGTGGCCTCACGCCTGATGGCCGTCAGTTCTGGGTGAGCGGGCGCTACAACCACGAGGTCTACGTCGTGGACACGGTGACGGGCCAGCGACTGCGCACGATCCGCGTGGGCTTGAACCCGCACGGGCTGGCCGTCTTCCCTCAGCCCGGGCGCTACAGCCTCGGCCACACCGGGGTGTTCCGCTGACCGCGACCAGTTGCTTGATCGTGAGAGTGTCGTTGTAGTCGGGCATCCGGGAGAGCCCGTCGGGCCCTGTGTAACCTTCAGGCTACCTTGGGCATGCCTATCCTGCGGAGCACGGAGACTGCCCAGAGCAGCAGCAGAGCAAGACCGAAGGCGCAGACTATGGTGGCACCGGTGGGGAGGTCGAAGATGGCCGAGCCGAACATCCCGACGACGCTCACCGCGCCCCCGAGGCTCCACCCGATCGCCAGGCGCGCCCCGAGCCGGGTTCCCCAGGTGAGCCCTGCCAGCGCCGGAACGATGAGGTAAGAGAACACGAGCAGGATCCCCACGATCCTCACGGAGCCGGTCACGACGAGGCCGAACGAGGCATAGAAGAGAAAGTCCCAGAGACGGACGCGGACACCCCGTCGGTACGCTTCAGCTGGGTCGGTCGTAATCAGGAGGAACGAATGTCGCGCCCACCAGTGGAACGCGCCGATCACGCCGCAAAGCGTCGCCACCTTCACGAGATCGCCGGCTCCCACGGTCAGGATGTTGCCTACCAGCATGGCCTTCAAGTGCTCGGCTCCGTGGGGAGCCCGGTCAAGGACCAGTATCGCCCCGGCGGCGGACACCACGTAGACCACGCCAATCACCGCTTCTTGTGAGACGCTCCGCCTTGGGCTCCGAGTCAGCGCCAGCACGGCCGCCCCAATGAGGGTCGCTCCCAGCGCGAAGCCGTAGGACACCCACGAGGCGAGCTCGAAGCCAACGAGAAAGGCGCCGGTTGCTCCGAGGGCCGCGAGTTGGGCCAGGGCGATGTCCACAAAAACCACCTCACGGGCAATGACGTGAAGCCCCAGGTAGGCGTAGATGCCGGTGAGCAACAGACACATCAAGAACGGCGCCCACATCAACGCGAACAGGTCACTCGCCATGAGATCCTCCGCTCATTGCAGCGCCCCGGTGAGCGCGGAAATTGTGTACTCGAAGAGGTCGAAGTAGGACGCCACTCCCTTTGCCCCACCCACGGCGGGCGGAAGGATGAGGAGCTTCGCCCCGCTCTCCCGCGCCACAAGCTCAGCCACCTTCTGGTCTGAGAACGGGTCCGCGATCAGCAGCCGGACCTTCTGCTCCTTCATCATGCGAATCAGGCTGGCCAGGTGGGTGGGGGAGGGCGGGATCCCGGGCTTATCCTCTACGGTTCCGGCCAGCTCGAGGCCGAAGCGCTGGAGGAAATAGAGACGATCTTCATGGTAGGTCACTACCTTGGTCCCCTTGAACGGGGCGAGCCTCTTCTGCCACCGCTCAACAGCGTCTTGAAGCCGGCCGAGGAACTCCTTCCGACGCGCCTCGAACAGCGCCGCATGCTGTGGCGCCACTCGCCTGAGCCCCTCGACGATGTTAGCCGTCACCTCCAGGGCGGTGAGCGGGTCCAGGGTGTAGTGGGGATTGCCTTGGGGGTGCACGTCACCCAGGCTACGGTCCACCCGCCCGGTGGGGACGCCCAGGAGCGGCACGCCGCGGGAGGCATCCACGTGCCCTGTCGCGCCTGGAAGGATTTGGGAGTTATGGGCGCCCATGATTAAGGGCTCAGCCCAGAAGTCCAGGCCAAGCCCGTTCACGACCACGAGGTCGGCTCGCCGCAGGCGGAGCATGAGGCTCGGCCTGACCTCAACGTCATGGGCATTCTGGTCCCCGCGGGCCAACGACTCGACCTCGACGAGGTCACCGCCGACAGCCTCGGTGAGGGCCTTAAGGTCAGGGATGGTGGCGACCACACGGATCTTGGCGGCCTCGCTTGACGCGGGGACAAACCAAAGGGCGAGGATGGCAATCAGGGATACCGAAAAAATTCGCGTGAGGCTCATGAATTGTGCCCTCCTCTTTCGTTAAAAGGGGTGCGCCGGGTGCGCGCCGAGGATAAAGCCCGCCTGGAGGAAGAACTCGTCGGCGATCCGCTGCCCGGCCACGTCGCGGCCGGTGTGCTTGTACTGAAACCTGAACTGCAGGAAGTCAGAGGGCTTGAAGGTAAGGTACGGGGAAACCGCCCACTCGTTTCCCGGATCCGTCGGGAACTGCGTGGCGTCGAATCGGAGCCCGGCGGTCCACCGCTTCGTCGGCTCGATCTCAGCGTAGGAGTACCACCCGAAGCGCTTGCGGGTTCTCGTTTCCTGAAGGGACGTGTCAGGGTCGAAAATGTCGATGATTTTATCGCTATAGATCGCCTCGCCACCGAGCGTGAACACCGGCCAGGCCTTCACATCAGCCCGCCATTTGTACTTCGCATCG
>CAYFIG010000327.1:0-2692 GCA_964342905.1 uncultured bacterium | reverse complement strand
CCGAGACCTACACCCAACACGGCCAGCGACTGGTCAACGGCACCCTGGTCTTCGCCATCGGCGTCGGGATGACGGTGGCCGACATCTCGGGCCGTGCCATCGCCAACCTGGATTACGAGAAGATCACCCACGACGCCCCCACCTTCCACGGGGATACGCTCTACGCGCAAACCACGGTACTGGACAAGCGAGAATCCTCCAAGGGAGACCGGGGCGTGGTGTACGTGGAGACGCGGGTGACCAACCAGCGGGGCGAGCTGGTCATGACTTTCCGCCGCCACGTGCTGGTGCCGAAGAAGAACCACGCCACCCTCGGCGAAGGCAAGCTCCCTTATTAAATAGGTGATTCCTTTGACGAGCGCGCGGCCGCCTCTCGAAGGCTTTCGCATTCTGACTGTCTCCCAGTTCGGCGCTGGCCCCTTTGGGACCACGGTACTGGCGGACCTCGGGGCCGAGGTGATCAAGATCGAAGACCCCGCAGTTGGCGGCGACGTATCCCGCTACGTGCCACCCTATCTGGGCGACCGGGACTCCCTCTACTTCCAGTCGTTCAACCGAGGGAAGAAATCCATCTTGTTAAACCTGCAGCATCCCGAGGGTCAAACAGTCTTTCGCGACCTCGTCAGGGTCTCTCATGCGGTGTACAACAACTTGCGCGGCGACCAGCCTGCCAAGCTTGGCCTCACCTACGCCCACCTGAAGACCGTGAACTCCAAAATCGTCTGCTGCTCCCTCTCCGGCTTCGGGACGACGGGCCCCAGAGCCTCGGAGCCCGGTTACGATCCGCTGATTCAAGCCTACGCCGGCTACATGTCGGTGACTGGCGAGCCTGATGGCCCCCCGGCGAAATGCGGGGTCTCCATCGTTGACTTCGCGGGCGGCTATGTCTCGATGCTCGGCCTCGCGGTGGGGCTCCTCGATGCCCAGCGCACCGGAATCGGCCGGGACGTGGACGTCTCCCTCCTCGACACGGCCGTGGCGATGCTTTCTTACTTCGCGATCTGGGCCCTGAACCGAGACTGGGAGCCGGCCCGGACTGAAGACTCCGGCCACCAGACGCTCGTGCCGTCGCAGAATTTCAGGACCTCCGACAGCTGGATCGTCATCTTCTGCAACAAGGAGAAGTTCTACCTGAACCTGGTCGAGGTTCTGGGGCTTCCCCACCTCGCCGAGGATCCTCGGTTTGCGACCTTCCCCGATCGCCTCGCTCACAAGGCAGAGCTCATCCCGATCCTCAAGG
Source organism: uncultured bacterium (assembly GCA_964342905.1). Taxonomy (GTDB): domain Bacteria; phylum Methylomirabilota; class Methylomirabilia; order Rokubacteriales; family CSP1-6; genus CAYFIG01. The sequence goes on along the minus strand of CAYFIG010000327.1, from coordinate 1,452 downwards.
AGCGCTTCAAGGAGAAGACCACCAAAGAGTGGCTCGATCTCCTCCGCGGAAAGGTGCCGTGCGCTCCCATCAACTCGGTGCTGGAGGCCCTGAACGACGAGCAACTGCTGGCGCGGGAGATGATCCTCCAGGTGAAGCACCCCATCTTCGGCGCGCTCAAGGAGGTGGCCTGCCCCATTAAGACGGATGGGGTGATCGCTTCCCCTGCGCCAGGCCCCCGCGTCGGAGAGCACACAGACCAAATTCTCAAGGAAGTCCTGGGGTATCCTGAGGAGCGGATGACCCGGCTCCGGGCCGCCGGAGCCTTCGGCCACCCGACCGGCGAAGGAGCCATCCATGGACGAGGAGCTGTTTAGAGCGATCACTCTCGAAGACATGAAGATGCCGGCGGGCTGGTCCGTCGGCTCGGGCCAGACCCATCTCTATACCCCGACGGAGCGAGAGCTGATGCTCCGGGCCCGCGCCTTCGCCCAGCAAGAGCTGGCGCCAAAGGCTTCCGACGCACATCGGCAGGTGAAAGAGATCAAGGCCAGGTTCCAGGGCCGCGAGCGGCGGGAGAAGCTCCGCGAGATTGCCAAGGACTATCTGCGCACCCTCGCCGAGGCGGGATTCACCGGCGCTCTGTATCCTGAGCAGTATGGGGGAAGCGGCGCTGGAGTTGCGGCCGAGTGCATCATCGACGAGGAGCTCGCCGCAGCCGGGCATCCGGGTGATTCAATCCGCTCCGTCTCCCTCATCCTCGGCACGGTCTCCATCCTCCGCTACGGCACCGAGGCCCAGAAAAAGCGCCACATCCCTCCCCGGCTGGCCGGTGAGGAGCTGGCCGCTCTCGCGATCACCGAGCCTCAGATCGGCTCAGATACTTCGCGGATGCAAACACGAGCCGAGCTCCGGGGCGACAGCTGGGTCCTGAACGGCCAGAAGCGCTTCTGCACCGGCGGCGGCTTGGCCGATTACGTGACGCTCTTCGCCATCACGGACACCGGCGTCCACCCGCACAAGGGGATGTCCTGCTTCATCGTTCCCATGAATCACCCGGGGGTCAGGATCCGACGGCAGCTCGACGAGGTGATCATGGCGGACTGGATGGACAACGTCCACTTCGAGCTGAACGACGTTGACATCCCGAAAGAAAACCTCCTGGGCCCGGAGAACGGCGGCTACCACGTCCTCATGGATGAGCTGGACACCGAGCGGGTCACCTACTGCATGGCCACCCTGGGCTCAGCCCGCCAGGCCTTCGAGATCGCCTGCGAGTACGCGACCAAGCGGATTCAGTTCAAGCAGCCCATCGCGATGTTCGAGGGAGTCTCCTTCAAGCTGGCCGAGATGTACACCCAGCTCGACGCCGCCCGCCAGCTCACCTACCGGACCGCCAAGATGATCGAGGCCGGGATCCCGGCCCAGCGCGAGTCGGCAGTGACCAAGCTCTTCGTGGCCGACGCGGTCTGG
>CAYFIG010000326.1:0-2694 GCA_964342905.1 uncultured bacterium | reverse complement strand
CACTTCTGCGAGATGCGGAGCACCGGATTGAAGAGCACCTTCCCGTACGGGCAGGCCCTGACGCACTCCCGGTAGCCCCGACAGCGGCTCTGGTCCACCAGCACGATCCCGTCCTCGGGCCGCTTGTAGATCGCCTGCCGCGGGCAGGCCGCGAGGCACGCCGGATAGGTGCAGTGCATGCAGATCCTCGGGAGGTAGAAGAACCAGAGCTTGTGGGCCGGCATCGTCTCATACGCGCCCTTGTCCAGGCTCCCGGCCGCCTCGTCTTCCCCCGCGTTCGGGTGGGCCCAGTCCAGCTCCTCGGGGAGATGCTTCAGCATCGGCTCCCCAGACGGCGCGGCCTCGAAGAGGGTCTTCCCAGCGTATCTCCCGCCTTCCCAGGTCTGGGGGCCCAGCTTTTCGAGACGCTTGACATCCCATCCCATCGGGTAGCCGCCGTAGGGCTTGGTCTCCACGTTGTTCCACTGCATGTACTCCTGCCCCTTCCCCACAGTCCACGTCGTCTTGCACGCCATGGTGCAGGTCTGGCAGCCGATGCACTTGTTCAGGTCGAAGACCGCGGCAAACTGGCGCCGGGGACGCGACTCAGGGAACGGGTACTCCATCTCGCGTCCGATCTGCCAGTTCCTGACCGTTGCCATGCCGTTCTCTCCTCTTACACCACCGTGCGCGGGGCGAAGCTCATGGAGGTAAAGGAGCGCTTGTAAGGAGACTCTCCGATCTTGGTGATCCGTCCCTTGCCGAGCTTGAAGCGATACCGGTTCGTCACGGGATCGGGGACCCGGGGAACCACCGAGTTCGCAGGGTTCCCCGGGAACCCAAAGTAGGCGAACGCCACGCCCTTCCGCACGGCGTCGGTCACGATGGCCACCGCGTTGAAGCTGCCGGTAGTGGACTTGATGTGACCTGCCTTTTGGAGCTCGGTGAAGGAGAGCTCGTTGTCGTCCACGCCAAGGTACCCACCCGTTTGGACGAACACGTTATCGTTCTCGACGGACACCAGGTCGCCGGATTCGATCCCGCGGGCCTTCGCATCCTCGGGGTGGATCTCGAGGAACTGGTACGGCCACCGCTGCATGATGTAGGGGCGGCGGAGATCGTCAAACGCCGACTGCCACATCTCGTTGATCCGCCCGTTGGTCACCCACAGCTCCTCCTCCCGAGGGCTCACCGCCTCGTGGAAATCCTGGAAATCTTCCCAGTAGCTCCGGAGGAGGATCGCCTTTCCCGTCTGGGTGTTGAACGACGTGAGCCACTTGGGATGGACCGTGACGCCCTCAGGTGGCCCGAGGCGCAGCGTGGAGTCGTGGAGCCGCTTGGTCCCCACCAGTTTCCCACCAACCATTCGGATAGGGGTCTGGATCCCCTCGGTCCCGTACTCGCGCAGGAGGTCGTGAGCCCGCTTCCCCTCCTGCTTGGCCTTCACGACCAAGGGATGGTAGTTCAGGACGTCACCACGGCCGAAGCGGGCAGACTCCTCAAAGACCTCGTTCGAGTCCTTCCAGTCGAACCCTTTAAACCCCATCTTCCTGGCGAACCCCGCGATGATCCACCAATCCGGCTCGGCCTCGCCGGGTGGGTCGTAAAACTTGGAGTAGAGCCGGAGGCGGCGCTCACCGTTGCAGCGGGTGAAGTCCTCCTCGCCCCACGTCGCGGCGGGCAAGACCAGGTCGGCGAACTGAGTCCCGAGCGGATTCACCGGATAGATGTCCTGATCCACAACGACCATCCCGCCTGAGTCCACCCGCTTCTTTAGCGCCTCGATCGCGGATTGGGGATTGAAGCTCTTGATCTGGTTCGGGTTCCTCCGAGTCATTTTCTCGAAGACGTCCATCAGCTCCTGGGAAGCGGCCATGGCCTGGAGCCAGGTGGTCCCGATGACCCAGGCAAATCGTACGTGGCCGTCCACCACCCAGCGGTCCAGGTCGATCTCTTTCTTCCTCCGGCCCGGAAACTTCTCAGGGGAGAATGCTCGCGGATAACCAGCGCCTCCCATCCAGCCACGCTGATGCCCGCCGCCCCGCGAGATGACCCGTCCAGGACGGTTCCCCGTCCCGCAGATCAGCCCCAGCGCGGCGAACGAGGTCGTGTTCCCGAGGTTATTGCACCAGTAGATTCCCTTCTCCAGCATGAAGGAGGCCTTGGGGCGGGTCCCATCGGGGCGGGGCTTAGCGAGCAGCTCGGCGGCCTTCCTGATCGACTCGGCCGGGACTCCCGTGATCTGCTCGGCGGTCTTCAGTTCGGCGTACTTGTAACCGAGGATCCACTTCTTGTAGTCGGCAAAGCTCACCCCGTAGCGCCCCCAGGTGGTGAACCACTCCGAGGGGGTGTTCCGAGGGCCGCGCCCCATGCCGGCGTCGATCTCCCACTGGTTCGAGATCCACTGGTCGATGAACTCCTTGTCCTCCCAACCGTTCTCAAGGATGACCCGGATAATTGCCAGGTGGAGGACTACGTCAGTCCCCGGGATTACGGGCAGGAAGAGCCCGCCCTTTTGCTCTCCATAGGCGACGCCGGTCGTCTTTCGGGGCAGGGCGAAGATGAGCTTTTTGTCCGGGTTCTTGCCGTTCATGATCCATGTGGTGAACAGCACCGACTTGGTCTCCCAGGGGTCCACGCCAGCGAAGTAGATCACCTCCGCCTCGCCCCAGTCCTCATAGGAGGCGCTGAAGGCGTCGATCCCGGCCCAGTCGA
>CAYFIG010000325.1:1096-2709 GCA_964342905.1 uncultured bacterium | reverse complement strand
CTTCCTGGGCTACGCGCCCCTCGTAGAATTCGAGGCGGGGTTCCGGCGGGCCGTGGAGTTCTTCAGCGGGAGAAACGCATGAGAGACGGATTTCGCGCCGCCGCGGTGATCGTCACCTTCGTCGTCGGGCTCGTGAGCCCGGACGTCACCCTGGCGCAGAAACCGGGCGGGAGCCTCATGGTTCAGGCCGCGGCCGAGCCACCCGGCCTGGATCTGACGGCGAGCCCGGCTTCGGCCATCGCCGCGGTGGTCCACTACAACATCCAGGAGTGTCTGGTGAAGGTCGACAAGACCGGCACGCTGGTGCCGTGGCTGGCCGAACGCTGGTATACCACGGACAACCTGAACTACACCTTCTTTCTGAAGAAGGGCATCAGATTCCACAACGGTCGCGAGTTCACCGCCTCGGACGTGAAGTTCGTGCTCGAGCGCGCGCTGAACCCCGAGACCAAGCACCCCCACCGGAAGCACTATGAGGACATCGCGGCGATCCATGTCCGGGACCCGTACACCGTCACGATCTCGCTCACGCAGCCCAACGCCTCTTTCCTCCTGAACCTGGCCCGCCAGGGTTCGGTCATCTACCCCCAAGAGGCGGTGGAGACGCTGAAGAGCCACCCAGTAGGGACAGGGCCCTTCGTCTTCGCCGAATGGGTGCGCGGCGATCGGATCGTGCTGACGAAGAACCCGAGCTATCATGTCAAGGGTCTCCCCTCCCTGGACCGCGTCACGTTCCGGTTTATCCCCGACCCCAACGCGGCCCTTGCGGCCCTCAAGGCGGGTGACGTGGATGTGCTCGCCTTCGGCCTCGGGCCGGAGCATGTCCCCGAGCTTCGGAAGGATCCCCGCTTCACGGTGATCCAGGGCGACACCACCAACGACGTGATCCTGGCCCTCAACAACTCCCGAAGGCCCTTCGATGACATGCGCGTGCGGCGGGCCATCACCCACGCCATCAACAAGGAAGAGGTCATCCGCGGGGCGATGTTCGGGTTTGGCCACCCGCTGGGGTCCAACATCGATCCGCTGAACCCGTACTACATCGATCTGGCCAAGGCGGTCCCCTACGATCCCGAGAAGGCGAAGAAACTCCTGGCCGAGGCGGGCTACCCGAGCGGCTTTGAGACCACGCTCAAGGTGCCTCCCGAGTATTACTACACGGTGCGCTCCGGTGAGGTGATCGCGAGCCAGCTTGCCAAGGTGGGGATCAAGGTCAAGATCGAGCAGATCGAGTGGGGACAGTGGCTGGCCCGTGTCTACCGGAACGCCGACTACGACATGACCATCATCGGCCACGCCGAATCCTGGGACGCCGGCAACTACGCCAACCCCAAGTACTACTTCCGTTACGACAGCCCAACGTTCCAGAAGATCTTTCAGGAGTCGGAGGTGACGCTGGACGACAAAAAACGCCGGGAGCTCTACGCCCGGCTTCAGAGAATCATGATCGAGGAAGCCCCCGTGGTCTGGCTCTTCGTCCACCCGCGCTTGGTGGCCACGAAGAAGGGGATTCAGGGAATCTGGAAAGATCTTCCGACCCCTTCCATGGATCTCTCCGAGGTCTCCTGGGCGAAGTAAGATCGGAGGGGGCCTCTGCGGCCTCCTCCGAGGCC
>CAYFIG010000325.1:0-1086 GCA_964342905.1 uncultured bacterium | reverse complement strand
TCGCGGGCAAAGCCCGCGCTCGAACCCGAGGCACGTTATCTGTGCGTAACTTCATTGCCCGGCGGCTGGTGGCATTGGCGGTCACCCTCTTCTTCGTTTCGGTGCTGGTCTTTGTGGTGATCCGGGTGATCCCGGGAGACCCGGCACTGATCATCATGGGGACCGAGGGAAGCCCGGAGGCCACAGAGCGACTCCGGGAGGCCATGGGGCTCAATCGTCCCCTGGTCGTGCAATACCTCGGGTGGATCGGTCGGGCGCTCCGAGGTGACCTGGGGCGCTCTATCCAGTATGACGTCCCCGTGGGCCAGCTCGTCCTTTCACGTCTGGCCATCACACTGCCGCTCACCTTGCTGGCAGCCGCGTTCATGGTGCTGGCGGCCATCCCGCTGGGAATCTTCGCCGCGACCCGTCACCGCCGCTGGAGCGACTACCTGACCATGACCCTCTCCCAGCTCGGGATCTCCATTCCTTCTTTCTGGGCCGGGCTCCTCCTGATCCTGCTCTTCTCGGTGAAATTGGGCTGGGTGCAGGCCGGAGGCTTTGACGGTTGGGGGCAAGGGGTGGGTTCGGCGCTCAGGTCCCTTCTCCTCCCGGCCCTCGCCTTAGGGTTCTTCCAGTTCGCAGTGCTGACACGCACGACGCGCTCCGCAATTCTTGAGGTCTTGAGGGAGGAGTACGTGAAAACGGCCCGGGCTAAGGGCGTGGCGGAGTGGGCGGTCCTGGTCAAACATACCTTGCGGAACTCGATGATCCCGATCGTCACCGTGGTCGGCGTCCAGCTCGGCCAGCTCATGGCGGGAAGCATCATTTTAGAGAACATTTTCTATCTCCCGGGGCTCGGGCGGCTGGCCCTGGGGGCGATCAGTGCCCGTGACCTCCCTGTCGTTCAGGGGGTGGTGCTCTTCGTGGCGTCTCTGATCTGCGTCATCAACGTGGCCGTCGACATCCTCTATGGATTCCTCGACCCTCGCATCCGGTATGAGTAGCCGTCGCCTTCGTCCGTTCCGCCACGTCACGTTCACGCTCGGGTTCGCCATCTCGCTGCTCTTGATCCTCACCGCCGCGCTCTCCCTGGTCTACACGCCC
>CAYFIG010000324.1:2478-2710 GCA_964342905.1 uncultured bacterium | reverse complement strand
GAGATGATCACGTCGTAGCGCCCCGGCGTGATGAGGAGAAAGTTCCGCGCGTCCGCGGTCAGCAGTCGAACCCGTGGATCGTTGAGGACCTCCCGGTTCTCCTTGACGAAAAACCGCGCGGCCTTGATCACCGCGGGCTCGATCTCCACGACGTCGATCCGCTCGACGGGGTACTGAGCCACCGCTCCGGCCGTCACCCCGCTCCCCAGACCGATGATGAGAACTTATTGGG
>CAYFIG010000324.1:1147-2468 GCA_964342905.1 uncultured bacterium | reverse complement strand
GCGAGCGCCCGGGCCAGCTCGAGCTTGCCGGCAAATCCCTGGTACGCACGGGCGTAAACCGCAACACCGCTGGCCATCACCGCCTGGTTCCACGCCGGGATCCAGAGCACGCCCGCCAGAGTCGCCACCGAAAGGAGGGTCGAGGTGGCCCACTGCCAGGGACTCGACGCCCTGACCGACCCGACAGCGATCGCGGCACCGACGGCGAGGTTTAGCAGGACCGCCACCTTCACGGCGGACTGCACGCCGGTGCTCGGGATCAGGAGGAAGCCCGCGCAGACAGTGCCAAGAATCGCGCCAAGGGCATTGACCGCGTAAAGCCTTCCCACATCGAGGCCCACATGAGCCACGCCCCGGGCAGCCACCTTGATGGCGCAGGGAAAGCTGGCGCCGATCAGGAGCGTGGGGACGAGCATGGCGGCAATGCTCAGCACGATCTCGACGATCAGGACGAAATCTGGAGCGAGGGAGATCGTGAACACCCTGAGGAGCAGGTCGGGCAGCTTCTCGAAGACCGGAAGGATCAGAACCGCGGAGAGGCCGATCCCCAGCTCGATGAGCGCGAAGGCCATCGGGCTTACGCGCCGCTCCCCCCAAAGCCTGGAGAAAAGCGCGCTCCCTCCGGCAATCCCCACCAGAAACGCGAGGAGCATGGCGGTGAATGCATAGGTGGAGCTGCCGATGACGAGAGTCAGCGCCCGGGTCCAGGCGACCTCGTAGATCATCGAAGCGGCGCCAGAGAGGCCCAGCCCGACCACGGTGAGGCCGATCAGCCCCCGGTGGAGTTGGCCTGGCGGCCCGATCCCCAGCAGCAGTTCCTGTCGAGGCTCCGCCTCGCGTGACCTCTCCGGCCGGAGGCGTCGGAGGTGGTAGTCGTAGGCGATCACCAGGGCGCCGATCCCGATGTTGAGCGTGGCCGCCAGGTAGAGGGTCCCCCGCATCCCGAAGGTCGGCAGGAGAAAGTATCCGGCCAGGCCGGTCCCCAAGACGGCGCCGAATGTGTTGAGGGCATAGAGCAGGCCGACCCGCTTCCCCAGGCTCCCCTCGTCGTTGACGAAGAACCGGCTCAGGACCGGAAGGGTGCCCCCCATGAGCGTGGTGGGGGCGAGGAGGAGGGCGAGAATCAGAACGAACTGGCAAGGCTGAACGCGAAAAACGATAGCTCTAGAGCCCGGGACAGGGCCGCGTAGAGCGCTTCCACCCGAGGGAGGAGCCACGGGATGAGAAGGCAGGAGAGGCCGATCCCGACTTCGAGGAGCCCGTACAGGAGCAGCGGGTGCGGGTGCCGGTCAGCGATCCGCCCCACGAGGAAGCTGCCGAG
>CAYFIG010000324.1:0-1137 GCA_964342905.1 uncultured bacterium | reverse complement strand
CGTCACCGAGCCGGCGACCCCCGCCGTGATGGGATCGGCGATGCCGCTGACGAGCACAAGAGCGCCGACGAGGTAGGCGACGTGAGCGAGGAGGAAGCTGCCGAGCCCGAGGCCGGCCATGAAGGCGGTGAGGACCGTGGTGATGGCGAAGACCGTGTGGCCGAAAACCAGCCCGAGCATCCGGATCCACAGGACCTCGTAGACAAGCCCCGTGGCGCCCGAGAGGAAGAAGCACGCGAGGACTCCGGCGAGGATCCGCTTCACCTCGCCGCGCGAGTTGCCCACTCAGACCTCGTCGGCTGCAGGTTTGCCGCGGCTGAGGCCGTGTTTCTGGAGCTTGTAGCGGAACTGCCGGAAGGTCATCCCGAGCAGCTCGGCGGCTCGGGTTTGGATTCCGTTCGTTCGCTCCAGGGCAAGCTGAATCAGCTTCTTTTCCAGTCGGTCGAGCGTAGCCTCAAGGTTTATCCCCTCAGAGGGGAGATCGAAGTTCAGGGCCGACGCGGGGTGCGGGAGGGGAACCGACTCCGGCAGAGAGTCCACGGTCAGGATCTCTCCCGATCCGAGGACAACGGCACGTTCGATGACATTCTCAAGCTCTCGGATATTTCCGGGCCAGTGGTACTGTTCCAACAAGCTGAGGGCCTCGGGAGAGACCCCTCGCACTTCCTTGCCCAGCTCTTTGCCGAACTTCTGCAGGAAGTGAGCAACGAAAAGCGGGATATCCTCGCGCCGCTCCCTAAGGGGTGGAAGGTGAATGCGGATCACGTTCAGCCGGTAGAAGAGGTCTTCTCGGAGGGTGCCGTCGGCCATCGCCTCCTCCAGGTCTTTGTTAGAGGCGGCGATGAGGCGCACGTCCACCTTGGTGTCCCTGGTGTCTCCCACCCGCCGGATCTCCCGTTCCTGGATGGCCCGGAGCAGCTTGACCTGAAGGAGCGGAGGGATTTCGGTGATCTCGTCGAGGAAGAGGCTTCCGCCGTCCGCCGCGGAGAAGAGCCCGACCTTGTTCGCCACGGCTCCGGTGAACGATCCCTTGACGTGCCCGAACAGCTCGGACTCCATGAGCCCCTCCGGGATGGCGCCGCAGTTCACGGAGATAAACGGCTTATCCCGGCGGTAGCTGTTGAAGTGAATCGCCTT
>CAYFIG010000323.1:0-2741 GCA_964342905.1 uncultured bacterium | reverse complement strand
TCTCCCCTCACGATCACTTTAACTGGGGAAAGACCCGTGTTCCAGAATACAATAATTGATGCCAAAAGCCGGGACGAACCAAATACGCTTGACTTGATCGGAATATGGGATATTATAGGGCAGACCTCAACTGAGGAGTATATCGATGAAAACGCTCAGGGAGATGCTGGGGGAGGCTCGGCAGGTTGTGCGGGAGGATGGTCCCGAGGCTCTCAAGGCCCGCCTTGCTGCCGGAGAGCCACTCGTCCTGATCGATGTCCGCGACCCGGACGAGTACCGCGATGGCTACATCGAGCCCGCGGTGAACATTAGCCGGGGCTTCCTCGAGTTCAGGATCGGGACAGCCGTCAGCGATCCCAACAGTCCGATCGTCCTCTACTGACAGACCGGCCTCCGGTCGGTCCTGGCCGGCAAAGCCCTCAAGGAGCTCGGGTTCACCAACGTCACCTCCCTTGCGGGGGGATACCAGCGATGGGTCCAATCCGGGTATCCAACCATCAAGGACTCACCCCTCACCACGGATCAGATCCAGCGCTATAGCCGTCATTTCCTCCTGGGCCAGATCGGTGAAAAGGGGCAGCGCAAGCTCCTCCGCTCCAAGGTGCTTCTGATCGGGGCCGGAGGCTTGGGGTCCCCAACCGGCCTCTACCTCGCCGCGGCAGGAGTCGGCACCCTGGGGATCATCGACGGCGACCGCGTGGACATCACCAACCTCCAGCGCCAGATCCTTCATCGGACGTCGGATATCGGCCGTCCCAAGGTGGAGTCGGCGACGGAGACGATCAAAGCCTTGAATCCGGATGTCACCGTGATCCCGTACCCCACGCGGCTCACCGTGGACAACATCGTCGAGATCATCAGGGACTATGACCTGGTGGTGGACGGGTCCGATAACTTCGAGACTCGCTATCTGGTCAACGACGCCTGCTACCTCGAGGGCAAGACCAACATCCACGGCTCCATCTTTCAGTTCGAGGGGATGGCCACGGTCTTTGCCCCGGACAAAGGCCCCTGCTATCGCTGCCTCTACCCCACGCCCCCGCCTCCCGGCCTGGTCCCGTCCTGAAGCGAGGCCGGCGTCCTGGGCGTGCTCCCAGGAGTGATCGGGCTGGTGCAGGCCACCGAGGCCATCAAGGTGCTCGCGGAGTTCGGGGAGCCGCTGATCAGCCGCCTCCTCACCTACGATGCCATCGGCATGCGCTTCAGAGAGGTCAAGCTCCGCCGCGACCCGAAGTGCCCGCTCTGCGGCGAGAATCCCACCATCAAGGACCTCTCGATCCACATGGAAGGTGGGGCCGAGGCCTGCGCGGTCGGCGGCAACGGCCAGCCCGCAGCCGCGGGAATCCCCGCCGTCAAGCCCGGCGGCTAAGGCCGGCTCGCCGAAGAGTTCGCCCGGGGGGTCTTGTCTCGCTCTCTCGGCCCCGAGCTACCGCCCGACCTCACTGATCGTCTCTCCCAGGCCAAGCTCTCGCACCACCTCGGCAAGGCTCTCCCCCTGATCACTGTGGACGTCGGAGGCCGTCCCCATCCCATGCTCCTCTCTTATCTCGAGGTGCGCGCCGTGGACCCGAAAACCATCCGCATCGTGATTGGGGCCCGGAGCCGGAGCGCCAAGAACCTCCTTGAGCGTCAGGCCGCGACACTGCTCATCGTTGAGCCTGAGCGGACGGTGTACGTGAAGGCCCGGGCCACGGACGGACCGTACCCCGTCGCCGGACTGACGGACTCCGGGCTCTTCGTTCTCACCGTGGAAGAAGCCCTTGAGGACGTCCCGGCCGAGTGGGAGGGCGGAATGCGGATTACAGGAGGGCTGACCTACGCGCCGGTCCCCTCACTCGATGAGCCCTGGGCCAAGGCGACGCTCGCGGCCTTGGCCCATGGCCCGAAGAGCTGAAGGCCAATCCCGCTACCCCGCTACCCCGGCAGAGCGGCATCTATAGCTTGTTTGACTGCCGTAGCAGCCTTTTGAATTCGAGGCCAACTGCTGGATGATAGTGCAACGATGGCGATTTCCCCTCTGCTGAGGTTTTGCTGATCGCGAAGGTTCCTGTCAGTCGTGACAAAAACCTCGAAGCCCTCCTGCTCCGCCACTGCCAGCAGCTCACCGTTGCTCAAGGTACTCCAGCCACGCTCAAAAGCGGTTTCCACTTGATGAGGGTTCAGGAACTTGCGCAGGGGTACTGGCGTCCCTTGGTCAAACAGGATGCGCACTCAGGTAACCTGGAACGAGGTCGAGCTTTTGGCTGCATGGTCGAGAACCGCACGCACCTGCTCCATGGTGACGCCCGGGAACCACTCCACAAACTCAGCAATCTGCACCCCATCTTCAAGGTTCTCGAAGAGGGCTGACACCGGAACGCGCGTGCCGCTAAACACCCACGCGCCACTTACGCGCTGTGGGTCGCGCTCCACCGCCGGACAAGATGACCAATCTAGCATGGCATTATCCTAGCCCTGACAGCGCAACGATTCAAGGCACCAGCTAACGCGCCGGTTGAGCCGCGCGAGCGCAGCGAGCGTCGGACTCTAACCGGTTGTTAGGCAGCCGTGTCAATAATTGGGCTTTTCCGCGGACCATGGCGAACATAATCCAGCTTCTTGAAACCCCATCAAAACCCGAACTCTATGAACTCGCAGCTGCGGTCGAAGTCCTTGGCCTGCCAGGAGTACTGGACCGTCGTCTCCTCAAAGAAGCACAACTGACCGCCAGCTTCCCTGTTGGTAACCACCTTTTGGGTTTC
>CAYFIG010000322.1:1862-2742 GCA_964342905.1 uncultured bacterium | reverse complement strand
CAACGCCCATGTGCGCGGTGGCGTGCATCGCCAACGCGATCACCTTTGGCGACCTGGATGATCCGGAGAGCCAGGTCTCCAGGCTGATCAAGGAGCGGGGCGCGGTCCGACTCATGCCTGAGCTCGGAACCGACCCCTCGGTCTACTACCTCACCGAGTGAGCCATGGAAACCCAACTGCTTCCAGCGCTGGGACAGACCCTCTGGGGCCGGCTGGCCGTGGCCAATTTCTTTCTCGGCGGCGCCGGGGCGGGCGCGTATGTGGTAGCGGCGATGCTCTCGGGGTTCGAACGCTTCCCCATTCTGCTCGTGGCATCAGTTCTCGGACCAGCGCTCGTTCTCACAGGGTTTCTCGCTGTTGCCCTCGAGGCGGGCCGCCCGCTGAGAGGGCCTTTCGTGCTCAGAAAGATGGGAAGCTCATGGATGTCGCGAGAACTGTGGGCGGGCGGCGCGTTCTGCCTCTTCGTAGCCGCTGACCTCCTCCGGCCGTTCCTCCCGTTTCGCCTCGGCGCCGTCGCGGCCGCTCTGCTCTTCGCCCTCGCCCAGGGGGCGATCCTGTGGCGGGCGACGGGCGTGAGCGCCTGGAGCGTGCCGCTCATGCCGCCGCTTTTCCTGGCCTCGGCTCTGGTTTCCGGTGCGGGGGTGATGGGCGTGACGCTCCCTCTCGTTCGCGCGGGAGCGGTGACGGTCTGGATGGCTGGCCTCATCGTGTTGAGTGGAATCGCTTGGGCTGGCTACCGACTCTGGCCAGGCGATGCCGCGTTCCGACAGGCCACCGCATCGTTCTGGGCGGACCGGACCGTCGCCAGAGTTTTCGTGGTGGGCCATCTCTTCCCCTTCTTCCTCCTGATGTTTGACTTGTGGGAGCCGGCGGTGGTCTG
>CAYFIG010000322.1:0-1852 GCA_964342905.1 uncultured bacterium | reverse complement strand
GCGGGGGTCTGGACCGTGCTGGCCGGGGTTCTCGTCCTCCAGGGCCAGCTCCAGGCCAAGGCCTGGCTCATTCTGAGAGCGGGGGAGCTTCGCCCGATCACGATTCCCCATCTCGGGTTAAGACATGCGCTATCATCCTGCCATGCCCGCACCCCGCGATGTTGAACGCATTCCCAGGGAGGAGTTGGAGCTAATCCAGCTCGCCCGCCTTCGGGAAGTGGCCCGTCGCGTGTACGACCGGGTGCCGTTCTACCGGGAGCGACTGGACGGGGTCGGGGTCAAGCCTGAAAGCATTCGCTCCCTTGAAGATGTCAGACGGCTCCCCTTCACCCAGAAGGCGGATCTGAGGGACCACTACCCCTTCGGGCTTCTCGCGGTTCCCCTGCGGGAAGTGGTGAGGCTCCACGCCTCGTCCGGCACGACAGGGAAGCCGATCGTCGCTGCCTACACCCGGGGAGACCTCGAGGTCTGGACGGAGGTGATGGCCCGCACCCTGGCTGCGGGGGGCGTGGGCCCCGACGACGTGGTCCAAAACGCGTACGGCTACGGCCTGTTCACCGGCGGTCTCGGTTTCCACTACGGGGCGGAACGGCTCGGTGCCACCGTCATCCCTCTCTCGGGGGGATTCACCGAGCGCCAGCTGATGGCTCTGCAGGACTTCGGCTCCACGGTGCTCTGCTGCACGCCCTCGTACAGCCTCCATCTGGCTGAGGCGTTGGCCGAGGCAGGGATCATGCCCGAAAAGCTCAGGCTCCGCGCGGGGTTCTTCGGGGCTGAGCCCTGGACCGAGCCCATGCGGGATCAGATCGAAGCCCGTCTCGGCCTGACAGCGCTGAACGTGTATGGGCTCTCGGAGGTGATCGGGCCCGGCGTAGCGGTCGAATGCCTTGAGAAGAACGGGATGCACGTGCATGAGGACCACTTCCTGGTGGAAGTGATTGATCCCAAAACGCTCGCCCCGCTCCTGCCCGGCAGTCCTGGGGAGCTGGTCTTCACCACGCTCACCAAGGAAGCCCTTCCGCTCCTCCGCTACCGGACGCGAGATTTGTCGGTGGTCTTTTCTGAAGGGTGTCCTTGCGGACGCACGCTACGCCGGATCGGCAGGATCACGGGCCGGAGCGACGACATGCTGATCATCCGCGGGGTGAATGTTTTTCCCTCCCAGGTGGAGCACGTGTTGATGCAAACCCCCGGCGCGGAGCCCCACTATCTCCTGATCCTCCGCCGCGAGAAGGCGCTGGATACCCTGGAGGCGCAGGTCGAGGCACAGGCCGATCTGCATGCGGCGGGCCCTGAGGCGATGGTTGCCCTCGCGGCCCAGATCCGCCGGAAGCTCCACGAGGCGCTGGGGATTACCGTTGAGGTCACAGTCCTCCCCCCAAAGACCCTCGAGCGCAGCGTCGGCAAGGCCCAGCGGGTGCGGGACCTCCGCCAGAAGGCGTGAAGGACGAATGCATGGAGAACGAGAGGCTTCTATAGAATTTGGCATGCTGCACCTCTTCGGGAACCCGATAGGGAAGACCGAGCACCAGATCGTGAAGGAGCGGGGTGCCGTGAGCCGAGAAACGGAACGGGGTCGTGGGACCGCTGAATGGCGTCCGTGTCCTTGATCTGACTCGGTACATGGCCGGGCCCTACGGAACCATGCTCCTGGCCTACCTGGGCGCTGAAGTGATCAAGGTGGAGGAACCCGAGGCCGGCGACCCCATGCGCCAAGTCTCGCTCTACTTCCAGGATGGGCTGTCAGCCCACTTCGTGAGCGGCAACGCCTCGAAGAAAAGCCTCACGCTGAACCTGCGGCACCCCGAGGGGCGGCGGATCTTTCTGGAGCTGGTGGCCAAGGCCGACATCG
>CAYFIG010000321.1:0-2751 GCA_964342905.1 uncultured bacterium | reverse complement strand
GCTGATGTCACGATCCTCTTCCTTTTCGACGCCCACCTCTACCCGTCGAACAGGCGACTCCTCGACCGGCTCCAGGAGAGCGCGCAGGCCCTCGCGGTAGCGCTGCTCAGGGACCCCTACGATGCAGAGTTCCTCAAGCCGGGGGTGCTCGGCCTCACCGCCTTCGGGTTCCGGCGCTGCCAGCTCGACGCCGTCATCGCGCGCCTCTTGGCCTAGCGGGGCTCTGAGCCTTACCGAACTTGGAATTTAGACCTTGCCTTCAGTCTGTGAACGCGTTTAAATGTAGCATAGTTGCTACTAGCAAACTTGCTACTAGCATAGATGCTAGCAAGTTAATATGTTGAAAAATAAGCAAAAAATTCGGCAAAACCCATTTCAGTTCGGCGTCCCGGTCACCGGCGCAGAACTCGCCGACCGCCAGGCCGAGCTGGAAACGATTTTCAAAGAGATGCTGGCGGGAAGCCGGCTCTTCTTGATCTCTCCCCGCCGCTACGGCAAAACCTCTCTGCTGCTTGAATCCCGAACCCGCCTCCAGGCTCGGAACATCCCGGTGGCATACGTGGACCTCTACCAGGCCACCTCACTGGCCCACTTCCTCGATCTTTTCTCCCGCGCAGTGCTGGAGGCCGCGGAGGGCACGGTGGAAAAGGCGGTCCGTATGGCCGGGGAATTCCTCCGAGCGATCCGACCCGTCGTGACCCTTAACGTTCAGGGCGAGCCGGAATGGACCATCGGGATCTCCCAAGCGCAGGCGGACCTCTTGAAGCTGCGCGATCAAGTCCTGGCGCTCCCCCAGCGCCTGGCGGAACGAAAAAAGGGCCGGATCACTATTTTCTTTGATGAGTTTCAGGAGGTAAGAGCACTCGACGGACCGGCGCTTGAAAAGGCGTTACGGGCAGCGCTACAGCAGCAGCCACGCGTGAGTTATGTGTTCGCCGGCTCTAAAGAATCGCTGATGTGGGAAATGGTCCGATCGCGGAGATCTCCTTTTTTCCGGATGGGCCCGACGCTTTCCCTGGGCCCGATTCCTCGGGAAGAGTTCAAAAAATACCTCTCTAACAAGTTCAGGAAATCCGGGATGGTCGTCACCCCCCATCAGCTTGACGAAATCCTGGCCGCCAGCGACGAAATACCCTTCAATGTCCAGTATCTCTGTCACGCCCTTTGGATCGTCGAGGAGGGAACGGGAAAGGTGACCCCGGAGGGTATCCCTCGGGCCGTCGAATATATCCTGAGGGCAGAACGCGGGTATCACGCTGCCCTATGGGACCGGCTCTCCCTCCATCAACGGCGAACTGCGCGGGCCCTCGCACGGGGTGGTGGCGCGTCTCCGTTCACAACGGCGTTTCTTCGAGAACACGATCTGGGACCCTCTGCTTCTGTTGCCCGCTCTCTGGCCCGGCTTGTCAAGCGTGAGGTATTGAAAAAGTCGGAGGTGGGATACCGCTTCGCGGAGCCGTTCTTCAAGGCCTGGATCCTTTCGATGATGCCCTGAGCGGGCTGGCTTAGCCCCTGGGCCGGTCCAGCAGTGGGCCGAGGAGCCAGGCCAGGGCGATGGTACCGGCGGTTCCCAGGATCACCAGCCAGCTCCAGCCGAGCGGCAGCAGTTTCGTCTCCGAGAGGATCAGGAGGACCAGGTTCACCAGCGCCATCACCACCATGGCCACCACGTTCGCGCGGTCGGCCCGCCGCGCTGTGAGCAACCCCAGCAGGAAGACACCGAGGAGCGAGCCGAAGGTGACCCCGGCGATCTTGAAGGCGAGCCAGAGGATCTTGTCGAAGAACGAGAACGCGTAGGCGAGGCCGCCGAGGATCAGGCCGAACGCCACCACGGCCGCGCGCGACACCCGGAGGTAGTGGGCTTCGCTCCCCCGCCGATAGAGCAGCGGGCGGTAGATGTCGGTGACGAAGGAAGCGGAGAGGGACCCCAGCGGCGAGTCAATACTGGCGAGTACGATAGCCGAGAGCATGAGTCCGCGCAGCACGGAAGGCATGGTTGAGGCGATGAAGTGGGGAAAAATGTCGTCGGGACGCGGCACGGCAAGGTCCGGGCGCTGGGCGTAGTAGGTGTAGAGGCCGGCGCCAATCCCCAGGTAGATGATGAGCACAAGGAGCGTCCCCAGCGGGGTGAGCGCCAGCGTCCGCTGGCTCGCCCCCCGGGTCTCAACGGTCAGGAGCCGCTGCATCAGGTCGTGATCGGTCCCGAAGGCAGCCATCGAACCCACGAGGCCGTTGAGAATCGCCAGCCAGACAATGTTCGGGTCGGTGAGGACCCGTGTCCAGAAGTCGGGGGCGCCGAGCGCGGGCCCCCAGTTGATGACGTTGAGCCGCCCCGCGGTTCCCGCCACGGAGAGGATCGCCGCCACGCCACCGTCAATCTGTAAGATCAGGTACCCGAGGGTGACGCCGCCTCCAACCAGGAACGTCAGCGCCTGAAAGACGTTGGTCCAGATTACCGCCTTCACGCCCCCCGCCGCGATATAGAGGATGGACACCACGGTGAAAAGCCCGATCGCCGGCCCGATGTGCCAGCCGATCAGAATCGAGACCGCCAGGCAGGCCGCCATGAGACGCACGCCTGAGCCCAGCAGGCGCGTGATGAAGAAGAAGATCGAGCCGGTGAGCTGGCTCGCCTGGCCGAAGCGATGGCGGAGGAACTCGTAGATGGTCGTGCAGTCGTAGCGGTAGAAGGCCGGGATGAAGAGAAGCGCCACGACGAACTTGGCCAGGCTCGAGCCTACGAAGAACTGG
>CAYFIG010000320.1:0-2791 GCA_964342905.1 uncultured bacterium | reverse complement strand
GGGCGAGAATCGCCATGAAGACGATCATCACCCGGCGCGCGCCCCACCGGTCTGTGAAGACACCGATCGGGATTTGCACCGCGGTGTAGGTCCAGAAGTACGCGGTCATGATGGCGCCCGCCGCGGCGTAGCTGAGCCCCAGGTCGGCGACGAACGTGGGGATCAGGGGCGCAAAGCCGACCCGATGGATGTGGGTCTGCATGAAGCCGAGGGTGGAGACCGCGAGGATCACCCATCGGTAGGAGGAATCCCGAGCCGACTTCACGCGGCAGCGGTGAGAGCGGCAAGGCCGGCCTGCGCGACCTGAACATCCTGCTCGCCCCGGCCGCCGCTCACCCCGATCCCGCCCACGCAGTGGCCGTCCACCATGATGGGAAGGCCGCCAGGAAACGTCGCGTACCGGTCAGCCCCGGCGGCCAGGGTGATGACGACCCCGGCATAGTCGGACAACTCGTTTCCCGTGGACCCGACTTTGGCTGTCGGCATCCGGTTCGACGCTGCGCCACGGGCCTTCGCCATCGCAATCCCGATCGTGTGGACCTTGCCGCCGTTCATCCGGGTGAAGGAGAGGAGGTTCGTTCCTTCATCGACAATCGCGATGGACATCGGAATGCCGATCTCCTTGGCTTTGGCCAGAGCCGCCTTCATGATCGCCTCGGCCCCGCCCTGGGTGAGCCGAAGACTCTTCTCGGTGTGCATGCGCTCCTCCTCGTCAGTGGTGCCCATCAGTAACACGCCGGGCAAAGGTCGTCAAGACAACCTGCGAGCTGGGAGAAGCAGCGAGAGGAAGAGGGCAAGCAGCGAAACCGCTCCCGACGCCAGAAACGCCGCGTGGAATGCGGGGAGAAACCCAAGGCTCCCGCTCAACGCGCCGAAGATGGCGCTGGCCAGGCTCACGCCGGCGAGCACTCCCAGGGTGCGGCTCATGAGAATCATGCCGCCTGCTCCGCCCTGCTGGGACGCTGGAAAGCTCGCCATCACCAGGCTCATATTGGGAACCTGAAAGATCCCGAGGCCAAGCCCCACCAGCGCCAAGGAAACCCCCACCTCGGCGAGCGCGCTTTGAGCCTCGAGCCGGCTAATCAGGAGGAGCCCGATACTTTCGGCGGCGAGGCCGAGCATCACCAGCAGCCGGCCTCCGAACCGGTCGGTGGCCCAGCCACTGAGGGGCGCAGCCGCGGCCGTGCCCAACGGGGTGAGCATGAAGAGCAGGCCGCCCGCGATGGCGGAGAGGCCGAGGACGTTCACCAGGTAATAGGGAACGAGGAGCCAGATCGCGAACTGGGCCAGGTTGGCGAGTAACGCCAGGCCATTGGCCAGAAGCACGGTGGGCCGCAGCGCTTCGCGGAGTGGGATGAGATGCCAACCCGCCGTGCCACGGTGAATCCCTCTGAGCGCAAGGACAGAACCGATGGCAAGGGCCAGAGCCAATGGCGCGCGGAAGAGATAGACCCAACGCCACCCGAGCCAGTCCACGAGGAGCCCGCCCACCAGGGGACCGAGCGCGAAGCCGGCCCCCATGCCGAGCGTGAAGAGCCCGAGCCCCTGGCCCCGCTTGTCAGCCGGAAGCGAAAGGGTAACCAGCGCCGGCGAGGTCCCGTAAACCAACCCCCCGCCAACACCTTGAGCTACGCGGAAGCCGAGGAACCAGCCGAAGCTCGAGGCCAGGCCGCATGCGATGAGGCTCGCCGCAGTGAGCCAGAGTCCCGCGACAAAGACCGGCGCGTGGCCCACCCGGTCAGCCAGCGATCCCGCGGCGTAGGACATGAGCGCATAGGTGAGGACGTATGTGATGACCACCCACTTGATGGAGGTGGGGCCGGCCCCAAAGGCCTCGGACATGGCGGGGAACGCAATGTTAACCGCTGAGTCGAGTGAAACTACCAACACCCCCAAGGCAGCGAGCGCAGGAGCCATGCCGTCAGTTCTGCCACACCCGGGTGGCCTTGAAAAGGCTTGACTTCACCCGCTCCTGGCCCTAGACAAGAAACACATATCTGCCTCAAGGAGTCGTTCATGGACCTCAAGCCTGGAGCGGATCAGCTTGGTTGAGGACGCGGCGGGGACCGTGATTCAGCCGCACCTTCCGCCGGGCGCGCTCGCTCTTACCCGCCCACCCTCCCGCTGCGCGCGGCCGGGGGCCCCATCGCCGCGCCACCCGCTGGGCCCGCGAGGAATTCACTGAGGGCGTCCCGCGTCGAGGGAAACGCCAGGTCCTCCCACGGGATCTCCTCAGGCGTCACCCAGACCAGCTCGGCGATCTCGTGATTAGGGATGACGTGGCCGCCGGTCACCTTGGCGCGATACACCACGATGACCACCGGCACCCCCGGGTAGGAGTACACGCCCACGAGGCCATCCAGGGCCACGGTGAGCCCGGTTTCTTCTAAGGCTTCGCGCAGGGCCGCAGCCGGGACGCTCTCCCCCCAATCCACGAAGCCGCCCGGAAAGGTCCACTTCCCCTTGGAGGGCTCGGTGTTGCGCCGCACGAGGAGGATCCGCCCGTTCGAAACCGGGATCGCCCCGGTCACGACCTTGGGGTTCAGGTAGAACACGAAGTCGCAGCCTGAGCAGACAGCTTCTTCTTTCTGATCCGGCGGTAAGGGCTTTCGGGCTAGGCGTCCACCGCAGAGGGGGCAGAAGCGGATTGTCTCGGGAGCCAGCCGGGGTAGAGGTTGCTCAACGCTCATTGCGACGCATTGTACCAGGCTCGGGGTGAGGAGTGGAGGAACCACCATGCGCATCAATCGGAAGCGGCTGGAGGAAACCTTTGACGCCCTCGGCAGGATCG
>CAYFIG010000319.1:1873-2801 GCA_964342905.1 uncultured bacterium | reverse complement strand
GCCGGAAGGACGGAATCGCCCACCCGCTCCTGGCGCCGAAGGTGGTGATCCTGGATCCCGAGGTGACGCTTGATACGCCGGCCTGGCTCTGGGCCTCCACCGGGATGCGGGCGCTGGACCACGCGGTGGAGCGGTTCTATTCACCGGGCCACCAGCCGCTGACTGACCCGCTCTGCCTGGAAGCGATTCGCCTCCTCTCCCGCTACCTGCCGATCTCCACGCGGGATCCCGGCGACCTGGACGCGCGCCTCCGCTGCCAGCTTGCGGCGTGGCTCTCGATCTACGGCGCCTACAACGCCCCCACCGGCCTCTCGCATGCCATCGGCCACCAGCTCGGCGGCCGCTGCGGGGTTCCCCACGGGATCACCTCCTGCATCACGCTGGCTCGCGTCATGGCGTACAACGCCCCGGCTGTCCCGGAGCGGATGGCCGCGATCGCCGAGGCGATGGGGGCGGCCGACGCCCCGGCGGCGGTGGATGCCTTCGTCAAGGGCCTGGGGCTGCCCACGAGGTTGAGCGAGACCGGAAAGGTGAAAGAGGAGGACCTGGAGCCGCTCGCCCACGAGACGTTCACCGAGCTTCGCCCGGGCCACAACCCGCGCCCGGTCCAGAGCGCGAAGGAAATTCTGGAAATTCTCCGGGCAGCCTGGTAACCGCCCATCCACGAAAGGAGCACGACATGACAACCCTCAAGACCAAGAAGCGCATCGTGACGGGTCTCGCAGTACTCGCACTGGTGCTCACCGCGGGCCTCTACGCGGTGGCCCAGCAGGTGGAGGAGGCCAAGCGGCAGCGGGTCGTGCCGGTGGCGGGAGGGAAGTACCACGTGCTCCCCGCCACATTAGAAACCACCCAGTGGGGCTGGCTCGATCCCAAGGAGCCACCCAAGCTCACCTGGGCCGTGATCGGCTGGGGCGAACCGGGCGGC
>CAYFIG010000319.1:0-1863 GCA_964342905.1 uncultured bacterium | reverse complement strand
ATCGCCCTCCGGAAGGCCAACCCGGGCGGCGGCCCCCACTCCGTGACCGGCCCCATCTACGTCAACGGCGCGGAGCCTGGAGATGTGTTGGAGATCCGCATCTTGAAAATCACCCCCAAGGCCTTCGGCATCAACTTCAACCTCCCTGGGAAAGAGTTCCCCACGATCGGGGCCCTGGCGCCTGAGTTCCCCGACGGCTTCGTCAAGTACTTCTACCTGGACTGGGAGAAGCGCCAGGCCGAGTTCAAGCCCGGGGTCATGCTCGACCTCCAGCCATTCCCGGGCACCCTGGCCGTCGGGATCGATCCCAAGGACCCCTCCCCCCGCAAGGGCGGATCTACGGACCCGATGGCCCCGGTCTCAACCCTCCGGCCCTGGAAGAACGGCTCCAACATGGACCTCAACGAGCTTCAGGAAGGCACCACGATCTTCATCCCGATCTTCCTCAAGGGTGCACTCGTCTGGACCGGCGACTCCCACTGCCGACAGGGCAACGGCGAGGTAAACCTCACCGCGCTCGAGTGCGCCTACCGCGAGATCGTGATGCAACTGATCGTCCGGAAGGACATGAAGCTCGAGTGGCCGCGGATGGAGAACACGACCCACTGGATCATGATGGGGTTCGACGAAGACCTGAACAAGGCGCTGGTCAACGCCGTCCGCGAGACCGTGGACTTCCTGTCGAAGCAGAAGATGGTCCCGCTGGATCGATACGAGGCCTACTCGCTGGCCTCCATGGTGGCCGACTGCCGGGTGACCCAGGTGGTGGATATTCGCAAGGGGGTCCACTGCATGGTCCCCAAGTTTATCTTCGAAGCCGCCGCGGCTCCGCCGCCCCCTCGCCCTCGTGCTCCTGCGAAGCCCCCGGTAAAGAAGTAACCGCGGGTGCGCCGCGCGCTTGCCCTTGTCCTCCTGGCCGCCGCTCCCGCGTGGGGCGGCGGCCCCCTAACCGTCGTCACCACCTCAACAGACCTGAAGGCTTTGGTAGAGGCCGTGGGCGGGGACCGGGTTCAGGTAGAGAGTCTCGCCCCGCCGCTGCACGATCCGCACGCCGTCGAGGTGAAGCCAAGCCAGCTCGCCAGGCTCAAGTCCGCCGCGCTTCTCGTCAGGATCGGCCTGGATCACGAGCCTTGGCTCACCCGCGTACTCCGGTCCATAAACGACCCACGGTTTGTCCGCGGGAGCCCGCACTATCTGGAGACCTCGACGGGGATCCCGCTCCTCCAGGCCGAAGCCCCGCGCGTCAGGCCCGAGCGCGGGGTGCACCTCCACGGCTTCGGCAACACTCACTACTGGCTTGATCCCGAAAACGCGCGCCCCATCACCGCGGGAATCCTGGACGCGCTGGCGCGCCTCTCACCCCCAGACCGCTTCCACTTTGAGGCTAATCGAGCCCGCTTTCTCAAACGTCTCGACGCGGCCCTTGAGCGCTGGTCTCAGACGATGGCTCCCTACCGGGGCACGCGCGTGGTCGTGTTCCACGAGACCTGGCCGTACTTTGCCCAGCGCTTCGGTCTCGTTGTGGTCGCGGCTGTGGAGCCGACTCCGGGGGTGCCGCCATCTCCATCCTCTCTAGCCGCCCTGACCCAAAAGATGCGGGAAACCGGGGTCAAGCTCCTGATCGCTGAACCTTCTTCCAACGCTTCGTTGGTAAGCCAGGTGGCGGCCCGGAGCGGGGCAAGAGTCGTCACGCTGATTCCCTCGGTGGGTGGGGATCCTGAGGCCAAGGACTACCTAGGGCTTTTTGACTTCAACATCAAGCGCCTCACCGAGGCCCTGGCCGCTGCGCGCTGAGCGGTCCCGCTAGTTCGGTCGGATAGAGTTGAAAGATGAGTGTGGCCCTCGAATTTCTCTGGGTCCCGT
>CAYFIG010000318.1:0-2802 GCA_964342905.1 uncultured bacterium | reverse complement strand
CCCGGCTGAAGGAAGCAGGGGCGATCATTCTGGGCAAGCTCAACATGCACGAGTTCGCCTACGGTCCCGAAGGGCTCAACGTCCATTACGGTAACGCCTGGAACCCATGGGACGCGAAGACCCACCGGATCGCGGGAGGCTCCTCCTCGGGCTCGGGCGTGGCGGTGGCTGCGGGGCTCTGCCCGGGCGCGCTTGGATCTGACACGGGCGGCTCCATCCGCATCCCCGCGGCGCTTTGCGGGATCACCGGGCTCAAGCCGACCTACGGTCGGGTGAGTCGCGCCGGTGTCCTGCCGCTCGCGTGGTCGCTGGACCACGTGGGACCCATGACGCGCACCGCCGCCGACTCTGCCCTGATGCTCTCGGCGATGGCCGGCTACGACCCGCGCGATCCAACCTCCAGCGTGCTTCCCGTTCCCGATTACGCGGCGGCGCTCACCGGCCAGGTGAAGGGGCTACGGGTCGGGCTTCTCCGCGCCTTCTTCCTGGAGTCCACCGGGCTGGTGCTTCGCCAGGCTGTGGAGCAGGCCGCAAAGGCCCTCGAGGAACTCGGGGCCACGGTGGAAGAGGTCACCCTGACCACGGCAGAGCATGTGGCCGGCGCCGCCCTCGCCATCGTCGGCCCCGAAGCCCTGGCCTACCACGAGGCATGGATGAAGTCCAGGCCCGACGACTATGGCCCTGATGTCCGCGAGCGCCTCCGGGTCGGCGCCTTCATCTCGGCGACCCAGTACCTCAGAGGGCAGCAGGCGCGCGCCCTGATCCGGAACGAGGTGGACGCCCTCCTGGCCAAGCTGGACGTATTGATCGCACCCGCCACCCCGATCGTGGCGACGCCGGTGGGCCAGACCGAGGTGACGATCGAGAACGAGAAGCGTGATGTCCGGGGGAGCCTCATCCGCTTTACCCGGATCTTCAACCTTTCGGGCCACCCGGTCTGCACAGTTCCCTGCGGCTTCACAGCCCCGGGGCTTCCGATCGGAATGCAGATCGTGGGGCGTCCGTTCGACGAGGCCACCGTGCTCCGGGTCGCTGACGCCTACCAGCGGGCCACCGATTGGCACACCCGTCGGCCACCGATTGAGTGAGCGATGGCGCTCGCCGCTCGTGTCCACGTGTGCTAGCATCCCGCCATGGACCGAGACAGTCTTGAGCAGCGACTCGCTACCCTCGAATCCAGTCTGGACCGGCTCGAAACCTTGCTCCTGAATATGAGCCGAATGCTGGAGCAGAGTCAGCTCAACACTGAGGCGGTGAAGGAGGGAATCAAAGCCTGGGTGACGGACTACGTCTCGCTCCGCCTGACCCAGCTTGTCCCCGAGACCTGCGAGCACGTTCCGGAGGCGGATGCGCCCGACGGACCCGTGCTGCCGGGGACCCGGATCCGGTGCACCGAGGAGGTCATCCACCGCCTCGGCCGGATTCCGATTCCCTTCGTCCGCCAGATGGTGACACAGAAGGTGGCTGAGGCAGCGCGGGCCGACGGGGTGGGCCTGGTCGACATCGCCTTCTTCGAGCGTGCCGCCACCTTCTGACAGTGCAAGCTCTCAGGGGAGGATCTCCTGAGCTTCAAGCACTGGCAGAAACACCTGATCGCCGGTCCCGCAATCTGAGCGGGCCTCTCGCCCTGGCCCTCTCCCCGAGAGCGATGGCCCCGGTGATGGACGACTCTGACGCTGAATCCCCCGACGAACCCGTCGTCCTCCCGATCGAGGATTCCCTTGACCTCCACGCCTTCGCGCCCCGCGAGATCCCCTCGGTCGTGGACGCGTACCTCCGCGAAGCGCACCGGCGCGGCTTCGCTGAGGTGAGGTTGATTCACGGGAAGGGGAAGGGCGTTCAGCGGGTGACGATTCATTCCCTCCTGGCCGCCCATCCGCTCGTGGCGCGCTACTTCGACGCCCCGCCCGAACGCGGCAGCTGGGGCGCCACCGTGGTGGTTCTACGCCCGGCCTAGCTTTTCTCCCTCCGGATCAGGAGGTGCGGGTCGCTAAACGCGAGAACCCGTCCGTAATAACCCGCGGCGGCGAAGCGAGGCGGAGCCGCCGGCGTGTTTATCGGAAACTTAGACACCACCACTACCTCAGTCGAGCCGAAACAAGCGGGCACCGTGAAACACCGTCACAATCTCGACGACGCCCCACTTGAGCCGGTACACGATTCGGTAGTTGTCGTGGACGATCTCGCGGAGGGACTCGTCACCAACCTCGGGTACCACCCGTCCGGAACGAGGGAAGCTATCGAGTCGGATCACTGCGGCGACAATGCGCTCCACGAGGAGGTCGGCGTAGTGAGCAGAGTCGCGCGCCACGTAAGCGCGTATCGCCTCGACGTCCTCGATGGCCTGGGGTGCCCAGATGACCCGGGTCACCGGACGAGTCGGCGCTTAGCCTCGGTGTGGTCGACGCCCTTTCCGGCGTCCAGTTCCGCCAACCCCCGCTCGATCTTCGCCAAGAAGACGAGGCGCTCTATGGCGTCTTCCAGCGTAGCGTCTGCTGGTAGCTTCTCGATCGCCTCCAGGACCCTCTGTTTGGCGGTGCTCCCTGACATCGGTGCCCTCCACGCTGCCGCTACGCAGCACGCTCAGGATACCCGAACCGTACCACGAACGCGGTAGACGATCAATCTGTGACGGCTAACGGACCGCGCTTGAGCTGCGGGCGCAGAGGCGGCGGGCGCGCCGCAGCCCCAGTTCGTTACCAAGAGTCATCTGGCGCACAAACGGAAGTCTACCTTCCTTGGTCGCGCCCGCCAGCTCCAAGCGCTTGTTAGCCAGCAGCATCCGTGAGCCCCTTCCCTCGC
>CAYFIG010000317.1:0-2818 GCA_964342905.1 uncultured bacterium | reverse complement strand
TACTTTGACGGCTCGGTCCGGAAGTCGACCCAATTGGGTTCGCGGTTCGCCATATTTCAGTCCGCCCGTGGAATAGATCGAGATTAACCCAAAATGACCCACAACGCTTTGGCCTGCTTCGGGCCCAGGTTCTCCCAGCCGTGGGAGACGCCGCCATCCAGGACCGCGCTATCGCCCGCCGAGAGCACGTGCCGGTCGCCGTTGTAGTGGAGGGCCACCTTTCCCTCGATCACGTAGAAGAGCTTCATCTGGCCGGGCGCGATGATGACCTTCTCGGTCTTCACCCCGTGTCCCTTCCTGGCGATGGTGGAGACCACCGCACGGATCTTCCCCTGAAACAGCCCGGCGCCGAGGACGTGCCACCTCTCCGTGGTGCCGTCGAAGGAGACCACCGGATAGTCTCCCTTCCGGCTCACGTGGATCCGCCCTTCAGGCTTGGTCTCGAAGAGCGAAGCGATGGGCACACCCAGGGCCCCCGCGAGCTTGCCGAGGGTGTGAAGCGACGGGGTGAGACGCCCGGACTCGATCTGAGAGACCATGCTGGGCGTCAGCCCGGATTTTTCCGCAAGCTGCCGCTGCTGGAGCCCGCGCTCGAGCCTGAGTGCCTTGATTCGCTCGCCGAGCGTCACGTGTGTTAGACCTCCTCCTCGTTGCGCGGCGAGTCTGGCAGGCCAGCCAGGCGCCTGAGGGCCCGCGTCACGAAGACGCGGGTCATCTTTTTCCGGTAGGGGTGGGTGAAGTCGGTGTTGTCGAGCGGCTTGGCGGGTCTGGCAGCCGCCTCCGCCACCTTCTCGATCAGCTCCGGAGTGAGCCGCTGGCCGGCGAGCAGCGCCGCTGCCTGAGCCGCCTCCCGGGGCTGGGAGGCCACCGCGCCCAGGACGATCTTCGCGTCATTGACGGTACCGTTGTTCATGCGAAGGGCCACCGCCACGCCGAGGACGGGGAAGTCGAAGGCGCCGCGACGCCGGAGCTTCAGATAGGCGCACTTCAGCCCGTCAGCGGGCGGCAGGAGGATTTCGGTCAAAATTTCGTCGCGCGCCTTGGTGAGATAGTCAATGCCGTCGTCCTTGTAGAGCGCCTCGATCGGGATGATCCGCTCACCCTTTGGGCCCACGAGCCTGACCCGAGCCTCGAGGCTCCAGAGGACTGGCCCGGTATCGCAGGAGGACGCGGCCCAGCAGCGGGAACTGCTGGGAGCCACCAGGCAGATGTCGCCGTCCTTCTTCATGCAGAAGCCGATCGCCCTCCGCCACTGGTAAGACTGGTTGTAGTAGTTGCAGCGTGGGTCCACGCACACGTTGCCGCCGAGCGTCCCCATGTTTCTGAGCTGGGGAGTCGAAACCAAGCCGGCGGCCGTGGCGAGAGCGGGGAAGTGTCGTTGCACGACCGGGTGCTCCGAGACATTAGTGAGCGTGGTGCACGCGCCAATGACGAGCCCCGTCTTCGCGTCCCCGCGCACGCCGCAGAGCTCCTCGAGGCCCCGGAGCCCCACGAGAACTTTGGGCTCGAACTGGCGGCGCTTCATGTTGGGGTAGAGATCGGTCCCGCCGGCCACCAGCATGGCCTCGGGCCCGTGGTCTGCCATCATGCGCGCGGCCTCGGCGACGGAGCGGGGCGCGAGATACGTGAACGGCGGCAGCCGCATCATGGCGCGTCAACTCTGCTGGGGCTCACGCCGCTTCACTGTGGCGTCAGCGGGCTCCCCGAACGCCGAGGGGACTTTGATCGGTTCGGGGAAGGTAAAGAGCGGGAGTTTCTCGGGCCCCACCCGCGCGGGCTTCCCCTGCCGCCGGAGCTCCAGGGCCTTAAAGAGCTTGTCAGGAGTGATGGGAATCTCGTCGATCCTGACGCCGACGGCATCGTAGATCGCATTGGCCACCGCCGGGATAACCGGAAGCAGGGGTCCCTGGCCGGCCTCCTTGGCGCCAAAGGGTCCCTCAGGATCCACGGTCTCCACCAGGATCGTGTGGATCTCCGGCGTCTCGAGCGTGGTGGGGCTCTTGTACTCGAGCATCGAGGGGAACTTGTGGAGGCCCTTCCTGAAAACCTGCTCCTCCATCAGCGCCTCGCCCAGCCCCATGTAGACCGAGCCCTCTACCTGTCCCTCCACCAGCAGCGGGTTCAGGGCCCGCCCCACGTCGTGGGCGATCCAAACCTGATCCACCTTGATGTCAGCGGTCTCGGGATCCACGTGGAGCTCCACCACGCAGGCGGAGTAGGAGTAGCACGGCGTCGGACCCACCCCCGCCCCCTTGAACTTCCCGCTGCGCTTGGGGGGCTTGTACGAGCCCGTCGCAGCGAGGGTACCGAAGAGGGACTCTGCCAGCACCGCGGCTTCGGTGAAGGTGAAGCCCTTGTCGGGGTCATCAGGAATGAAGACCCGGCCGCCGCGGCAGACGAAGCGATCTACCGGCAGCTCGAACTTCCGCGCCACCGCCTCGACCAACATGGCCCGCAGGCGCTCGGCGGCCTCGATCACAGCGTTGCCCGCCATGAGAGTCACCCGGGAAGAGTACGCGCCCAAATCCACCGGGGTGAGGTCGGTATCCGCGGTCGCCACCCGGATGTCCTTGGGGTCAATCCCGAGGACCTCGGCCACCAGGTAGGCGAGGATCGAGTCGGAACCCTGGCCGATATCGATGGCGCCGCAGAGGACCGCCACACCGCCGCCCCGGTCAATCTTCACGATGGCGCCGGAGTGGGGCATGTCGTTCCAATAGATGGCGAGCCCGGCTCCGGTGATGTAGCTGGAGCAGGCGAGGCCAACTCCCTTGCCGTAAGGAAGCTTCCGGTGCTTCTCCCGCCAGACTGAGGCCTC
>CAYFIG010000316.1:391-2826 GCA_964342905.1 uncultured bacterium | reverse complement strand
CGGTGATTCAGTGGGAATCATAATTGACAAGGCCTGAGCCAGCCGAGTAGAGTCGATCTCACTCCGCGCAGAAGATTCAGGGAGGAGCCTGCGATGCGAATCTGCTTCCGAGTGCTCGTGTTGGTCCTTGCGTTCTTCCTGGCTGCCGTTCCAGGCTTGGCCCAAGAGAAGAAAGGAGAGCCCGCCCGCCCCACCGAGATGCCGCCCCACATCCGTTCGGCTTATACCTTCCTCATGGCCTGGGGAAAAGGAGAATGGAACGCGGCGAAAGCCGTAGCGACCGAGAAAGTTATCGTGAAGGCAGGGGAGAAGGAGTTTACCCTCGACGTGGCGGCCGGAAAAGCTGAGGCCATCGTCGTGCTCCCCTTCAAAGGCCTCTCCACGGTTCGTATGGAAGGCAAGGTGAAGGGCGTCACCGTGGATGAGATCACTCTCAAAGCCGGGACGACAGAGAAGCGGGGCAAGGGGGCGCTGACGCTTGAGGAGAAGGACGGCCAGTTCGTGGTGACCGGCGTCGCCGTGGAGTAGCCCGCCAAGAAGCAACCGCTCCGGGAGGCGTGCGAAGGAGTCGGGAGATGGCGGGCAAGCTGTTCGAGGAGCTCACGGTCGGCGAGGTTTTCCGCCACCAGCCTGGTCGCACCATCACCGAGGCCGACAACGTCTTCTTCACCTGTCTCACCATGAATCCGCAGCCGCTCCATATCGACTTCGAAGCCGCGTCGAAGGCCGAGTTCGGCAAGCCCCTGGTGAATAGCGTCCTGACGCTCGGGATCGCCGTGGGCCTCTCGGTCGGGGACACCACGCTTGGGACCACGGTGGGGAACCTGGGCTTTGAGAAGGTCGAGTTCCCCAAGCCGGTCTTCCACGGCGACACCATCTACTCCGAAACGGAGGTGGTCGAGAAGCGCGAGTCGCGCTCGCGGCCCCAGTGGGGGATCGTGATCTTCGAGCACCGGGCCCGGAACCAGCGCGGCGAGATCGTCATGCGGTGCCGGCGCGCGGCGATGATGAGGCGGAAAGCCTCGGAGGCGCCCGCATGACCCACCTCCGCCGGTCGCTCCACTTCGTCCCCGGTGGAAACGAGCGGATGATGACCAAAGCTCTCACGCTCCCCGCTGACGGGTTGATCCTGGATCTCGAGGACGCGGTGACCGTCGAGAAAAAAGTCGAGACCCGGGGCATCGTGCTCCGGTGGCTTCAGACGCTCGACTTCAGGAGCCAGGAGCGCTGGATCCGCATGAACCCCCTGGCCA
The DNA here is from genome assembly GCA_964342905.1 of uncultured bacterium. Lineage (GTDB taxonomy): Bacteria > Methylomirabilota > Methylomirabilia > Rokubacteriales > CSP1-6 > CAYFIG01. Next base: position 1,573 of record CAYFIG010000316.1, on the reverse strand, counting down.
CCGATTTCGGCGAGGCTGACCTGGAGGGTACCATTGAGGGGCGCCCCGATGGCTATGTGGTTCCCAAGCCGCGCAACGCGGCGGATATCCGGGCCGTTGCCAACATCCTCGACAGGCTTGAGCAGAAGCACCGGCTCCCGTTCGGGTCCACCAAGCTCGTCCTGATTGCCACTGAAACTCCTGAAGGCCTGCTGAATATCGCAGAAGTCGCTAGGGCGAGCCCGAGGATCGCCGCCGTCTCCTGGGGGATTGAGGACCTGTCGGCGGCCATGGGCCTGCCGCGAACCCGAGACGCCGACGGGCGCTACCTCGACATCCCGCGCTACGCCCGGGTGATGACGGCGGTGGCTGCCTCGGCCGCGGGCGTGGAGGCGCTCGATACGGTGTTCACCGACATTCCGAACCTGGAACGGCTCCGGCGGGAGTGCCAGGAGGCGGTCTGGATGGGGTTCACCGGAAAGATTTCCATCCACCCGAGCCAGATCCCCGTGATCAACGGAGTCTTCACCCCCTCTCCCGAGGAGGCTCGGGAGGCCCAGGAGCTGATCGCGGCCTTTGAAGAACATGCCAGGAAGGGGAGCGGGGCCTTCGCGTTCAAGGGGCAGATGATGGACATGCCCCACCTGACGCGGGCGCGCAAGATTCTCGAGCGGGCCAGGCTGGCCGGCGCCCGCTGACAGGATGCTGACCAACTTCGAGCGCCGAGGAATCTGATGGCCATCAAGCGGATCGCCTTCTTCGTCTTTCCGCGCCTCACGGTCTTGGACCTGGTGGGGGCCTACGACGCGCTTCGTCGGGTCGCGACGATGAGTATCGATCCCGATGTGACCCACCGGCTCATCGGCACCGAGCCGGAGATCGTTGACGACACCGGGTTCACGGTGAAGCCGGACTCGGTGTACGAAGACTTGGCAGGCTTTGACCTCCTCTATGTCCCCGGCGGATTCGGCACCCGCGCGCTGGCCAACGATCCCATCTTCATCGACTACCTCAAGACCTGGGGGGCAGAGCGGCCGCTGGCCTCGGTCTGCACCGGCGCGCTGCTCCTCGGCCGGGCAGGCTACCTCAAGGACAGGCGCGCCACGACCCACCACCGGGCTTACGACCTGCTCCGTCCCTACTGCCGCGAGGTGGTGACTGACCAGCGGATCGTTGACGAAGGGCAAGTGATCACGGCGGGGG
>CAYFIG010000316.1:0-381 GCA_964342905.1 uncultured bacterium | reverse complement strand
AGATCTCGGGCTCTATCTGGTGGAAAAGTTCTGGGGCGCCGTCGCGCGGGAGAAGATCGCCGCCCAGATGGAGTACCGCGGCTACTCGCCCGTCTGAGCGGAGAGGGAGCGGGGCGTTGGGCGCAGGGGTAGGATGTCGCCTTCAGACCGGGTCGCGCTGAACGAGGTGTACCAGCATCCCGCAGAGGCTCTTCGGATGGATGAAGCCGATGAGCGCGCGGCGGGACCCGGGGCGGCCGACCGTGTCGATGAGCGCATAGCCCGCTCGTCCGAGCCGCGCAAGCGTCGCGTTGATGTCGCTGACCTTGAGCGCCAGGTGGTGGAGCCCCGGGCCTCGCGCCGCGATGAACCGGCCGATTGCCCCCTGATCCTGCTTGGTGG
>CAYFIG010000315.1:0-2830 GCA_964342905.1 uncultured bacterium | reverse complement strand
CCCGCGAAGACCGGGCGGATCTGGGGGACGATCCCGTAGAGGAGGACCTTGAAGCGCCCCGCGCCGGTCGCCGTGATCGCCTCGACCTGGCCGCGGTCGATCTCCTCGATCCCCTCGGCGAAGACCTTGGAGACGACCCCGATGGAGCGCACCGCAATCGCCAGCGCCCCGGCCAGCGACCCCGGCCCCACCACGATGATGAAGATCAGCGCCCAGATCAGCGAGTCCACCGACCGGCTCACCGACATCACAACCCGCCCCAGGGCATAGGTCGCCCAGTTAAAGGTGGTGTTCCGGGCTGCCAGGAACGCCACGGGGATGGAGAAGAGCACAGCCATGGTCGTTCCCAGCGTCGCGATGTTGATGGTCTGGATCAGCGGATCCACGATCGCCCCGGCAAAGCCCCAGTCGGGAGGGAACATCCGGCCGAAGAGGTCTTGCACCTGTGCCGGCGAGTCCGCGACGAACTCCCACCGGATTCCCATCCCCCAGAGCGCCCAGAGCAGGATTGTCGCCGCCGCCAACCGCCCCGCGACGCGGAGGGTCGTTTGGAGCGGGGTGAACCGCCGCCACTCTCTCACTGGATCCGCTTCCGCGCCACGGCGCTGACTGCCTCGCCCAGGAGCACGATGGCCACGATCACGAGCAGAATAGCCAGCGAGAAGTCGTAGTCGTAGCGCGCAAAGGAGTTGTAGAGGGTGGTGCCGATGCCGCCGGCCCCCACGATCCCGATGATGGTGGACTGGCGCAGGTGGACGTCCCACTGATAGATCGTGAGGCCGATGATGCGGGGCAAGACCTGAGGGAGCACGCCGAAGACCAGTACCCCGGCGCGGCTCGCCCCGGTGGCTCTGATCGCCTCCACCTGCCCCCGGTCGATGTTCTCGATCTGCTCAGCCAGGAGCTTGCCGAAGAAGCCGATCGAGCCCCATGTGAGAGTGAGCATTCCCGCGAAGGGCCCGAAACCGACAGCTTTGACGAACAGGATGGCCACGATGATCTCGTGGAAAGTGCGCCCCAGGGAGATAATCCCCCGTCCCACGCCGTACACGGGAAGCGGAGCGAAGTTGCGCGCTGCCATCACCGCGATGGGAATCCCGATCAGCACGCCCAAGGCCGTGGAGAGGGTCGCCATCTGGAGGCTCTCCGCCATCCCCTCGACCAGGAGCTCCCATCGCCCAAAGTCTGGCGGGAAGGCGCGGCCGAAGACGATCCAGGCCCGGCTAAGGCCGCGCGCGACGCGCGCCGGGTCTACGTGCAGGCTCAGCGCGTTCCAGAGGACAAACGCCCCCAGTCCCAGCCAGAGCGCGGGCCCCATCCAGCGCGCTGGGAGCGCCGACGGGGGACGCCAGTCAATCGCCAAGGACGATCGCCTCGCGATGGCTCCCCCTCCCTCACGCGCCCAGGGCCGAGGTCAGCTCCTCCCCCGCGCCCCGGTAGATCAGGTCCAGCGCCTCTCGCGTCAGGTGCCCCGGCGTCCCCTCGAAGACGAACACGCCCTGGTTGAGCCCCAGGATCCGCTGGGCAAACTGCCGCGCGAGCGGCACATCGTGGATGTTGATCAGCGCGGGGATCTGCTCCTCCGCCGCCAGCCGCGTGATCAGGGCCATGACGGCCTCGGACGTCTTGGGGTCCAAGCTTGACGTGGGCTCGTCAACCAGGAGGATCTTCGGCCGCTGCACCAGGGCCCGCGCGATGCCCACCCGCTGGCGCTGGCCACCGGAGAGCTCGTCGGCCCGCTTGTTCTCGAACCCCGCTAGCCCCACCCGGGCAAGCGTCTCAAAGGCCAGCTCCACATCCTCAGGAGGGAACTTCCGGCGCCAGGCCTGCCAGAGGCCCACATAGCCCAACCGCCCCGAGAGGACGTTCTCCATCACGGTGAGCCGCTCGACCAGGTTGAACTCCTGAAAGATCATTCCCATCTGCCGTCGGGCACGGCGGAGATCCGCGACCTTGAGCCGCGTGATCTCCAGGCCGTCGAGACGCACGGAGCCCTCATCGGGCTCCACGAGGCGGTTGATGCAGCGGATGAGGGTGCTTTTGCCGGCTCCCGAGGGGCCGATGATGAAGACCACCTCGTTAGCCTTGACGGTCAGGGAAACGCCACGGATGGCCTGGTCGCCGGTGGGATAGGTCTTGACGAGACCCGCGACCTCCAGCATGGGGGGGCGGGTTACTCTCCTGGCTTGGGCGGCTTCGAGAGCTTCTTGTAGTCGGGAGAGTCCTTCGTGAAGGCGACCCCGTTGGCTTCCAGGATCCCCGCGACCGCCTCCCAGTCCTTCTTGTACGAGACCGGCACGAACCGGGTATAGGTCTTCCACTCCTTAGCGACGCTCGACCCCTGGATCTGAAAGGTGAAGAACGCCTCCTTGATCTTCTCGGCGAGCTTGGGGTCCAGGTTGTGCGCGTACGAGTAGCCGGCCACGGGGAACAGTGGGGAGGTATAGACCACCTTGTAGTCTGTCTTTTTTACGACACCCCGGTTGACCATCCGTTCCAACACCGTGTGAGCCACCGCCGCGGCGTCGTAGTCGCCGTTCACCACCCCGAGGATGCTGTTGTCGTGCTTGCCCGTGAAGGCGATCTCATAGTCCTTTCCCGGAACCACCCCCATCTTGGAGAAGAAGTAGACTGGGGCCTGGTGGCCGGAGTTGGAGGTCTGGGAGACATGGGCCACGCGCTTCCCCCTGAGATCGGCCACGGAGTTGATCTTGGTGTTGGCGGCCTGGGTGATGACGATCAGGTGGTAGCCGGCCCCGCCCCTGTCATCCCCCATCACGGCGAACGGCACCGCCCCCGGCGCCAGCGACTTCGATCCCGGAGCCGGCAA
>CAYFIG010000314.1:0-2833 GCA_964342905.1 uncultured bacterium | reverse complement strand
GCCATCGTCAGGATCGAGGTGATGGGGGGCGAATACCTTTACGCGATCCGGATCATCCGGGAAGGGCTCTCCACCTTCAACCTCTGTCCTGCTGACCTCTGCCAGATCGAGACTCAGGCCAAGATCCAGGAGGACCTCTCAGCCTGCCCCGTGGACACCGCTGGGCACCCCGGGCTCTCTGTGGCTCGGTGGGACCCTCCCAGGTGGGCGATCGAGGCGGCGCGGGCGCTTGCGGATTCCGCGTCCATCGACATCGGCGGGATCGAGTATCTGGTTGGGCGGGAGGACGGGGAGATCTACTTCTACGACATCAACGCCACGTCCAATTTCGTGGCCAACGCCCAAGAGGTCCTGGGGTTCGATCCCACGCCGCGCTTCGCCGACTACATCCTGCACGTGGCGCGCGGCGGGGACAAGCGCCGCTTCGCCACCCGCTGAGCCGAGGGCCGGTCGTATCTCAGAGGTCCAGGCGCATACAAACGGTTGACTCGCAGCAGGCTATCCGGAACTCTACGCATTCCTGGACCGCGGCGTCGGCCTCGTCCCGGGCGATTGGCTTGAAGCCGAATTTCCGGAAAAACTCCTCGGCCGTATCCGTCAGGAGAAATACCCTCTGCGCGCGCTGCTTCCGGGCTTCCTGGAGCAGCCGCTCGGTGAGGGTCCGGCCCAGCCCACGACCGCGGTGTGACGGAGCCACGACCAGGGAGCGGAGGAGGACGCTCAGGCCGTAGGGCTCCATCCCCACTGAGCCAACCACTCTGCCGTCCAGTTTGGCTACCAGGAAGTGCTGGAAGTGCTCCGCCACCCCTTCCCTCGGAAGGGACGCATCGGCCAGAAGCCCTAGGACGGCGTTCAGGTCTTCAGGCCTGGAGTTGGTGATCTCCACATCCATGGCCTACCTGCGTTCGGACTTTCTAGCCCGCACGGTGATGCTGTACACGTGATCCAGCTCCAGACCCTCCCGAGTGATCACCTCGACAGTAAGAAAGCCTGCCTTGCGAATGGTCTCCAAATACTCCTCCTCGGGGAGCGCGCCCCCAATGCACGAAGCCCAGAGCTCGGGGTTCCCCCGGACCTCCTCAGGGAGCTCGCCCTTGGCAACCATATCTGAGACAACCAGTCGTCCACCCGGCTTGAGCACCCTGAACGCCTCTTTGAAGACGAGGGACTTGTCTGGAGCCAGGTTGATCACACAGTTGGAGAGGATCACGTCCACCGACGAATCCGCAACGGGCAGGGCCTCGATCAGCCCCTGGCGAAACTCGACGTTCCCGAGGCCGAGGCGTTCGGCGTTGGTCCGGGCCCGGGCGAGCATCTCAGGCGTCATATCTACGCCGATGACCTTTCCGGACGGCCCGGCCCGGCGCGCCGCCAGGAAGACGTCGATCCCGCCGCCGGACCCGAGATCCAGAACGGTCTCGCCTTCGCGGATCTCCGCCAGCCTCACCGGACTCCCACAGCCGAGCCCCATCAGCGCCTCTTGCGGGAGGGCTTTCAGCTCTTCCTGCTTGTAGCCGATCTGGACCAGGCTCTGGTCGCCGCAGCACGACGACCCGGAGGCGGCGATTTCTGCGTACCGCTTCTCCACCGCGTTTCGAATCTTTATGGAGTCCATGGGGTTTTCTCCTCCGATCGAGGTGTGCTCCCGCTAGCAGCAGGCGGTGAGGAGCCGGACCAGCTCCGAGACCATCTCTCGCCTCACGGAGTAGTACACGTATCGCTCTTCTTTCCGGCTCTGGATCAGCCCGGCCCGCCGCAGCAGGTCCAGGTGGTGGGAGAGGGTCGGCCCCGGTACCTCCACGGCTTCCTGGATCTCGCCCGCTGGCACCTCGCGCCTCGCCCGAACCAGGAAGAAGAAGGCCTGGAGGCGGGTCAGATGGGCGAGGGCCCTGAGCGCCTCCACGTGGGCCTCGTTGGCTTCCAGCTTGGGCGATGGCACTAGCTTCATAGATTTCATAGTTCGAAATCTATCAAAATATCAAAATGATGTCAAGGGAAATTTTTCGGTGGGCGGCGGGTGAGCGGGGGACGGGCTCGCTACAAGGTCTGCTTGTAGGCGACGCCGCCCTTCATGATCAGGCCGAGGTTGTCCGGGTTCTGGAAGAGCTGGAGGTCCTTTAGGGGATTTCCCTTGACGACCAGGAGGTCGGCGTACTTGCCAGGCTCCACGGTCCCGATCCGATCCTGCATCCGGAACAGCTCGGCGTTGGTTCGGGTGGCCGAGACCAGGACCTCCATGGGGGTGAGCACCTGGGCCTTCAGCTCGAGTTCGTGGGCCCGGTAGGCCATCATGTCGCCCAGCAGGTCAGAGCCCGAGCCGATCTTAAGCCCGAGCCGGTGGGCCAGCGTCAAGCTTTCGATGCTCTTCTCGCGCGCCAGGTTGATCTTCTGGAGCTGGTGCTCGCCGATCCCGTATGCTTTCCCCTCCCGCCAGATCGCCTCGTAGGTGATCATAGTGGGGACCAGGAAGGCGCCGGCGTCCTTGAGCGCGCGGGCGGCTTCCTCGTCTATGAGGTTGCCGTGCTCGATGGAGCTGACGCCCGCGTCCACGGCGTTCCGCACCGCCGCGCCCGAGTAAGCGTGGGCCAGCACGTAGGTGTTCGCCGCCTGCGCCTCCTCCACCGCCGCCCTTAGCTCGGCCACCGTGTACTGGGTGGTGTTCAGCTCGTCGGCGGGGGACATGGCGCCCCCCGAGGCCATGACCTTGATCTGGTCCACCCCGCGGCGGATCTGCTCCCGGGCTGCCTTGCGAACCTCGTCGGGGCCGTCGGCGATCGCCCCGATCATGCCAAGGCAGCCCTCGATGGGAGGAATCAGCTCGGCGCGGCGGCGC
>CAYFIG010000313.1:0-2847 GCA_964342905.1 uncultured bacterium | reverse complement strand
GACGCGGGTTCTCAAGGATGACCAAGATGTCTAAATCGCTGCCCGGCCGATCAGTCCCCCTTGGGGCAGAGCCGAAAAGCGCGACGGAGACAAGCTCTCCCCCCAGGGCGTGCTGCAACACGGCACTGACTCTCCTCGCCAGAGCCATTATCTTCTCGGAGTCGTGCACGACGTTTGCCAACGTGGGAGTTAGTGTTTGACGCTGTCAGGGTCGATGCTGAACTTCTTGATGCGGTACCAGAGGCTCCGCTCGTTGATCCCGAGCTTTCTCGCCGCCTGGGCCTGGACGCCCCGGCTCTCCCTCAAGGCCTCCAAGATCAGAGCGCGCTCCATCTCGGCCAGCCGATCATCCAGACTCTTCGCCTCGCTCCCCCCCTCCGGTCTGGGCTCAGCGGACGCCTGGAGGTGGATCGGGAGGTCCTCCGCCTGGATCAGGTCTCCCTCGGCCAGGAGTGTCGCCCGCTCGATCACGTTCCTGAGCTCCCGGACATTTCCCGGCCACGAATAGGCCATAAGGCACTCCAACGCCTCAGCAGAGACTCCCTTTACGGTCTTTCCGGTGGTCTCACTGATCTCCCGGAGAACGGCTTCAGCGAGCAGGGGGATGTCCCCGGCTCGCTCTCTCAGGGGAGGGAGGACAATGGGGATGACGTTGAGGCGGTAGTAGAGGTCCTCGCGGAACTCCTTCCGCTGGAGTGCCTCGGCCAGGGACTTGTTCGTGGCCGCGATGACCCGGACGTCCACCTTCACGGGCTTGGTCCCCCCCACCCGGTAGATCTCCCGGTCTTCGAGGGCTCTCAGGATCTTGGCCTGAGTGACCAGCGCCATGTCGCCGACCTCGTCAAGAAAGAGCGTGCCGTCGTGCGCCAGCTCAAATTTTCCTGGCTTCTGCGTCGTGGCCCCGGTGAAGGCGCCCCGCTCGTGGCCGAACAGCTCGCTCTCGAGGAGCCCCTCAGGAATGGCGGCACAGTTCACCTTGATAAACGGCCCCCCCTTCCGTGGGCCGTTCTGGTTAATGACCTCGGCTACCAGCTCTTTCCCGGTCCCGCTCTCGCCCTGGATCAAAACCGTGATGTGGCTCCCGATCACCTTGCTCAGGGCGGCGAAGACCTCCTGCATCCGACCGCTCTGCCCGACCAGGGTGGGGAAGTCGTATTTTTGCTGGAGGGTTTCCCGAAGTCGCTGCACCTCGCGCTGGAGCTGTCGCCGTTCCAGGGCCCGGCCGATCACCACGTTGAGCTCGTCGAGCCTGAACGGCTTGGGGAAGAAGTCGTAGGCACCGCGCGAGAGGGCTTCCATGGCCTGGTTCTTGGTGGCTACTCCCGACATGGCGATGACGATCAGCTCGGAGGAGAGCGCCTTGGCCCGGCTCACGAACTCGAGGCCGGAGAGCCCCGGAAGCTTCACGTCGGTGATGGCGATGTCAAAGGCCTGGGGGTGGAGGCGCTCGAGGGCCTCTTCGGCGTTCGCGCAGGCCTCGACCACGTAGCCCTGCTTTTTGAGCGCCGCCTCCAGGGCGAAGCGCACCGGTTCCTCGTCCTCGACCAGCAGCATGGCGATTGACTCCGGCGATGGGCTGGTCACGGGGGGGTTCCCGCCTTCCCCATGGGGAGAACGAGCGTGAACTCGGTCCCCTCTTCGGGCGAGCTTCGAACGGTGATCTTGCCGCCGTGGTCTGCCACGGCGCGGGCGGCCACGGGGAGGCCGAGCCCTGATCCTTGCTTTTTGGTGGTGTAAAAGAGATCGAAGATCCGGTCCAGATCCCCGGGCGGGATGTGCGAACCACTGTTGGCGATCCGCACCGCGATGGCCTTTCCCGCGCCGAGGTCGGCAGGCGCCTCCTCCTGGGCCACATCTATCGTGATCCGGCCGCTCGAGGGCGTCGCCTCGAAGGCGTTGGTGAGGATGTTGAGACATGCCCGGTTCAGACGCTCGGGATCCCCGTGGAGAGGAGGGAGGGCCAGGGGGAAGCGCTTCGTTATCGCGATCCCCTTTTCCCGGTAGCGGGTCTCGGCCATCCACAGGGCCTCAGCCACGAGGTGTTCCACCTGGCAGGGGACTCGCTCCCGGATCTCGACCTGGGCCAGGGTACGGATTTCGTCAGCAAGACGGCGGATCCGATCCAGCTCTCCCTGAATCTTTTCCACGTAGCGGTGTTCGGGACTCTCGTGAGGGATCTGGGGGGCGATGAGGTCCACAAGGGTCTGGATCGCCAGGACCGCGCCCCCGATCTCGTGGACGATGCTGGCTCCCAGCGCCCCCAGGGCAGCCAACTGATCCACCCGCCGCACCTCCCCTTGGATCGTGCGGGCCCGGGCCAGGTCTTGAACGGCCAGGATTGCCTCTCCCCCACCCTTGCCCGCCGACTCAGCCAGCGCGAGGCTTCCCCTCACCTCCACGCGACTGCCGTCCTTCCTCTGGAGCGTGAGATGGGGGAACGTGGTGGGCGTACGGTCAACGGTGGTCAGCCAGAGCGCGAGGAGAAGGCCGTTCTCGGCCTGGGTGAGATCTAGGAGGTTCGGGAGACGCGTCCCCACCAGACCATCGGGCCCTTGGCCAAAGATGCGCTGGGCCTCGGCGTTGGCGCTCAGGATCTCCCCGGAAGGGCTCACCGCCAAGATCCCCTCCGGCAAGCGATCGAAGATGTCGGAGGTTCTGACGTATTTCTCGAAGGAGAGAAGCAGATGGTTGAGGCTGTTGCTGAGACTGGACAGCTCGTCGATCTTCTTCACGGGAGGGCGTGGGAGTGAGGCCGGGATCATCCGCTCCGTTCGCTCCAGGAGCGCCCGGATCGGTCGGCCAATGGCAATGGCCAGGATAATCCCGAAGAGGAGGGCTCCTCCCCCG
>CAYFIG010000312.1:2605-2848 GCA_964342905.1 uncultured bacterium | reverse complement strand
GGCGCCCCGCAACCTCGCCCCGCTCCTCCTGCCGTACCTAGCCTTCCTAGGCGTCGCCTACAGCCCCATTCAGTTCGAATTCTTCCTCCTGGCCGCTCTTTACAACGGCATTGTTCACGACGGAATCATCCCCCAGTATGTCCTGAACGACGAGGCTTACCTGGAAAGCCGGGGTTGGCGCGGGGCGCTCCTGCTCCTTCACCTTCCGGCCTTCATCCTCTTCGGCCCCGGGATCGCGGGCGG
>CAYFIG010000312.1:0-2595 GCA_964342905.1 uncultured bacterium | reverse complement strand
CTACCACCACTTTCAGGAGTACGAGTTCTGGGTCATGGGGCTGAACCGGAGCGCCGAGGATCGACCGAACCAGTGGGCGCCCCGCGACCTCGCGCCGCTGATCCTGCCGTACCTGGCCTTCCTGGGCATCGCCTACAGCCCCATCCAGTTCGAATTCTTCCTCCTGGCGGCCCTCTCCAACGGAATTGTTCATGACGGAATCATCCCCCAGTATGTCCTGAACGACGAGGCGTACCTGGAAATCCGGGCTTGGCGCAGGGCGCTCTTGCTTCTGCACCTTCCGGCCCTCATCCTCTTCGGCCTCGGGCTTGCGGGCGGGCTTCTAGACTACGCCTACAAGGGGGAGCTTCACCACGCGGTGACCGGCTTCTCCCGGTACGCCCAGCTGTTGGGAGAGCCCAATCCGTGGTTCCTGGCTATCTCCTCGTTCATCGCTTATGCCCACGCCATCACGTGGACCACCACCATCAAGACACGGATCCAGGCTCGGCCCGCGCTAGAGCGGAAGTACAACAGTCCGATCGCGCGAGCGGTCCGCTACGTGGCGGGGGCCTCCTTTGTCGGGGTCTGGAGCTACGGCCTCTGGCAGGCCTGGCCCGATAACCCCGAAGGCTTTCACATCGTCACCTCCGTCTTCCTCTACTCCTCCCTACTCCACCAGTGGAGTGAGCTGGTCTTCGTCTTCAAGTATTACGGGACAACGGTTCGCCGGCAGGAGGTGGCGGCGTGAGCCAACTTTGTCCGGTGATCGCCCAAGGGAGTTGTCGGTGAAGCAGTGGACACTTTCGGTCGCCTTCCTGATCTCGTTTTTCCTTCATGGGGCCCTGGGGGCCTTCCTTTGGTCGCTTCGCGGAGGAGAGCCGGAGCTGTCGCTGGGGATCGTCGAGGTCTTTTGGGTGAGCGAGTCGGTCCCAAGCTCCGCGTCGGGTAGGCCGCTCATCCCGCAGCGGTCCATCCGGAACGAGCCGCGACCTGTTGCCCTTCAACCCCCTTTGCTCGGGGCTCGGACACCGGTTTCCGTAGCGGCGCCTCTGCTGTTGCCGGCTTCCCCGGACCCCATGCCGCCTTCTGAGGATCCGCTGGCTTCCCGACCTTCCTCAGAGACCCCGGTCGCTCTCGCGGTGCTCCCGCGCTCGAAAGAGGAGGTCAAGCCCGGCCCGGGACTTCCTGGAGGAAAAGATGAAATCGTTACGGACAGAGCCTCTCCCGCTGCCATGCCAGGGCCGTTGATCCTCCCGAGCGGCGGCTACCAGGTACGCCCGGCGTACCCCGAGGTAGCCCGGCGGATGGGGATTGAGGGGACCACCTCCCTCAAGGTTCGCGTCCGTGAGGATGGCACTGTCGGCGAGGTCATCGTCGCCCAGCCGGCTGGCCACGCGGCCCTCGACCAGGCTGCCGTGAATGCGGTTCAGCGCTGGCGCTTCGAGCCAGCTAGGCGAGGAGGCCATCCCGTCGCGGTATGGGTGAGCCTCGCCGTACGGTTTCGGCTCGAGTGAGCCGACAACTGGCTCTCACGCTCCTGCTCGGGATGGCCGCGTGGCCCGCAGGCGCGTCGGCTCAGAGCGACGAGGCCATTCCGCTCCCCCCGGTGGTGGTGACCGCCCCGCACCCGGTTCACCCGCCCCGCTACCGCGAGGTGACGCGGCCCGCCTATCCGGAGGCCGCGCGTCGGCAGGGCGTGGAAGGGACGGTGGTCCTCCTGGTTAAGGTCCTCGTTGATGGCCGAGCCGGCGAGGTCAGAGTGAAGCGATCTTCGGGCGATCCCCTCCTGGACGAGGCAGCGGTCACGACCACCCGGGGATGGGTGTTCCTGCCGGCGATGCGAGGTCCGAAGCCCGTGGAGGCCTGGGTGGAGGTCCCGGTGAAATTCGAACTGACGGCACCAAAGTGAAGCGCGCCCTCTTCGCGCTCATCTGCGGCATCTGCCTGGGTTCAGTGGAGCCCCTCCGGGCTCAGCCCCCAGGCGACCAACCTGTCCAGTTGGAACCCGTGGTGGTGACTGCTGGCCGGGTGGAGCAGCGCCTCGGCGAGGTTCCGGCCAGTGTCACGGTCCTGACAGAGAAGGAGATCCGGGCTTCTGCCGCCCAGACGATCGACGACCTCCTTCGACAAGTCCCGGGCTTCAGTCTCTTCCGGCGTTCCTCAAGCCTTGTCACTCACCCCACGACTCAGGGGGTCTCCCTGCGCGGAATCGGCCCAAGTGGCGCCAGCCGCGCCCTCGTTCTCGTGGACGGCGTTCCCCTCAACGATCCCTTCGGAGGCTGGGTCTACTGGAACAAGGTGCCGCGTCTCGGGATCGACCGGATCGAGGTGGTCAGCGGCGGCGGGTCGAGCGTCTGGGGAAACTACGCTTTGGGTGGTGTCATCAACATCATCACCCGGCGCCCCGAGTCGCGGGCCGCCCTCTTCGAGGGGAGCCAAGGGAGTCATAGGACAACGAACCTCGATCTCTTGCTGAGTGACGTGCAGGGTCCCGTGGGGATCGGCCTGGAGGGGAATTTCTTCGAGACCGAAGGCTTCAAGGTGGTGAAGGAATCCCAGCGGGGCGCCATCGACGTCAACGCCGATTCGAGTCACAAGACCTTTAACGGCAGG
>CAYFIG010000311.1:224-2855 GCA_964342905.1 uncultured bacterium | reverse complement strand
AATGGAGGATCGCCACGTTTTTGGCCTTGAAGGCATCGAGGACAATGCCCGTCATGACCTTCACGTAGCTATCGAGGCTCGAGATCCTGAAGAAAAAGCGGTTGCCGCGGGCGGTGAGCCGCTCGTCCAGCGAGGCCGTCGCCAGGTAGGGGATCCGGGAGCGGTCGGCCACCTCTCCGATGGGCCCCACCAGGCTGTCCACGTAGCCGCCAATAAGGGCCGCTGCCCGATGGAGGGAGGCCAGCTCCTCAGCGGCAGCAATGGCGCGCTCAGGCTTTCCCTCGTCGTCCCGTGAGAGGAGGGTGATCGGGCGGCCTGCGATCCCGCCGCGTGCGTTGGCCTCCACGATCGCAAGGAGGATTCCCTCGTGGACCGCGGTGCCCTGGACGGCCAGGACCCCTGTCCGGGGGTTGATCTCGCCGATCGTGATCGGCTCAGCCGCGAAGGCCGTTCCCCAGCCGCCGATCAGGGCCGTCAGGAGCAGCACAAAGCAGAGCACGCGGCTTGCCATGGTGCTGATAGGGTCTGGCTCGGCTTTATTTCCCAAACGCCAGTTCGGGAAGCCAGAGCGCGGTCTGGGGAAAGAAGAACACGATGGCCAGGCCGATTAACTGGAGAACCATAAAGTCAACCATGCCTCGGTAGATGTCCGACAGCTCCCACTGAGGCACCACTGCCTTGAGGTAGTACGCGGCCATCGCAACCGGAGGGGAGAGGAATGCGGTCTGCAGGTTCACCGCGACGAGCGTGCTGAACCAGACCAGGTCAAACTTCAGCGCCACGACCACGGGGACGAAGATGGGGAGGAAGATCAGGACGATGGCCGGCCATTCCAGAGGCCACCCCAAGACGAAAATCACGCCCATCAGGATAGCCAGGAGGGCGAGTGGGGGGACCGGGAGCGTCAGCATGGCGTCGGCGATCATGGTGCTCGTCCCGAGACGGGTGAAGACCGACCCGTAGATGTTGGAGGCCACTGCGAGGAAGAGCACCAGGCTGGAGGTTTGAAGGGTCCTGAGCGAGGCGCCCTTGAGGACCTTCAAGGTCAGCCTTCCTGAGATGAGCGTGAAGAGCGTGGCCGCAAAGGCTCCCATCGCCGCGGCCTCCGTCGGCGTCGCAAGGCCGGCAATGATGCTCCCGAGAGCGGCAAAGATGATCACCGACATCGGGATGAGCCCGGCGAGAAGCTCGCGGACGATCTGGCCGTAGGACGTGGCTCGCTCCTCGAGAGGCAAAGGCGGCCCGAGTTTCGGGTTGATGAAACACCGTAGCATGGCGTACGTGATGTACAGGCCCGAGAGGATGAACCCGGGGATGAAGGCCGCCAGAAACAGCTTGATGATGGAGACTCCCACGACGGGGCCCATCACCACCAGCATCACGCTCGGAGGGATGAGAATCCCCAGCGTTCCTCCCGCGGTAATTACTCCCGCCGAGAGCTTGGGGTCGTATCGGGCCCTGATCATCGCCGGGCCCGCCATGATTCCCATCAAGGTGACGGACGCGCCGATGATCCCCGTGGCGGTGGCGAAGATCGTGGCGGTGCCCAGAACGCCAAAATAGAGCGCTCCGGGCACCCGGGACAGCGCGAGCTGCAACCCTCGAAAGAGGCGCTCCATCAGCCCTGCCTGCTCCAGGATATGCCCCATGAAGAGGAAGAGCGGGACTGCGGCCAGGGTCTCCTCTTTCATCAGCCCGATGGTCTGGAAGACCATCAGATAGAAAACCTTGTCCCCGAAGCCGATGTAGCCGAAGACGAAGCCGAGAATGATAAGCGTGAAGGCGATCGGGAAGCCGACGAAGATCAGGATAAGGAGCGCGGTAAGCAGGACCAGGCCCAGGTATTCGGGGCTCATAGCCACTTGCCTCGCACAGCGGCATACGCGCTCTTCACGAGCTCGGAGACCCCCTGGATCAGGAGAAGGAGGGTTGCGAGAGGGATGACCGTTTTGAAGGGATAGAGGGGAGGCCGCCAGGGGCTCGCGTCGGATTTTTCCCAGATCGACCAGGAGTGGATGGCCTCGTTCGTGCCCGCGATGAAGAAGAAAATCATCCCCGGAAAGAACAAGAACAGGTAGGACCCGGCGTCAACGATCCCCTGCGTCCGTGGTGACCACTTCCCGTAAAAGATGTCGGTGCGGATGTGCGCGCCTTTCAAGAGGGCATAGCCCGCCCCCAGCATAAAATGCCCGCCGTAGAGCATGTACGTAAAGTCGTAAGCCCACACGGTGGGGGCGTTGAACAGATAGCGCGCGAAGACCTCGTAGGTCAGCCCGGCGACCATTGGGATGATGAGCCAAGCGAAGAGCCATCCCGACCAGTCCGCCAGCTTGTCAATTACCCTGACTGTTGCAAGAAGCGCCGCCGGCGGGGCTTCCGGTCTCGACGCGGCCTGAGTGGCGTCCACGTGCACACCTCCTGTTCAACCAGACTGAACGTTCAGAAGGGGGCGTGAAACTCGCCGACTAATTCAGTGCGTACGGACCGGACCTCCCGGTCACGCAGTGGGGCTAGCCAGCGCTAGCCCCACCGTCATGCCAGGATTTTTCCGTCCGCCGCGTTATTTCAGAAAGATCTGCTCCTTCCAGGCTTATCGCCGAGCCCCCTACTTCAGCCAGATCTTGTCCTTAT
>CAYFIG010000311.1:0-214 GCA_964342905.1 uncultured bacterium | reverse complement strand
CCAGTTTGTCGATTTTCCTGACGATCGAAACGAGGGCCCGCGGCGGCGCCTCTGTCCTCGCCTCAACCTGAGCAGGTTTCTCCACGTATCCACCTCCCGGCTCTTGGAGTTGAGCGCCCGAAACGGGGCGGGCAGGATGGAATTTTTCAGGACACCCGCCGGGGCGCCTCTATGATCCTGCCCATCACGCGATGGGGCGAGCGCGCGCTCGCCC
>CAYFIG010000310.1:396-2874 GCA_964342905.1 uncultured bacterium | reverse complement strand
CCCCCATGGCGATCTTCTGGGAGGTTGGAGCCTCGGTGATGACTTCGAATGCCATGGTGAAGTCCTTATCGCGCAGAGTCTAAAGGTGCAAAGGCGCAGATGACCTCAAAGTTCACCAGCGGAGGGGTCTTGGTCAGGTCCTGGCGGGACACGAGGAGGTCTACGTCCTTGAATTTCCCTGATCGCCTGAGGTTCGACATGAAATCGGCCACCGCGGTGTAAGAGGACGCAGCCCCGGTCATGCGCAGCAGATTCCCCTTGTCTTTGTCCGGCTTCTCGTCGAGGCTGACGAGCCAGAGGCCTCCGGGGATCGCGTCGGCGAGGGCATCGAGGAGCCGGACGGGGCGAGCCTTGTTTTGCGAGATCAGCTCGATGGCCGCCAGGCGCTTTTCTAAGTCTAGCGCCTTCTGCCTGAAGGCTTTGCCCTTGGCGATGACGGCCTCGAGGGCCTTCAGTTGGGTCTCGAGCTGGGACTTCTCCGCGGCGAGCTGGGTCGCCTCCTGACCCTTCATGTACCAGTCGCGTCCGAGCCCCCCGAGGACCACCACGAACAGGAAAGCGAAGAGAATCCCCAGCCACGGCAGCGCCGGAAGCGTGATCGGGATCGCCCTGCGGGGCGGGGCGGGAAGGAGGTTGATCTTGATCATTGCGGCTTGTCTCCGGGGCGCCGGATCCCGAGCCCTACCGCCACCGCCAGCATGGGGCTCGAAGCCTCGAGCTCGTCGGGGGAGAAGCGGGCGGGGTCGAAGTCGATGGCCTGGAACGGCTTGGAAATCTCCACCGGGATCCCCCAGCTGGAAGAGAGGTATTCGTCGATCCCGGAAAGCCGAGCGCAGCCACCCGACAGAACGATCCGGCTGATCCGCTCGGCTTCCGTGGTCGAGGAGAAGTAGTCGAAGGTCCGCTGGATCTCCAGGGAGAGGTCGCGGGAGACAGCATCCAGGGTCGAGACGAGGTCGTCCGGGTTCACGTCCGCGTCCTGGCCTCGCTTCGCGGCCTCGGCCTTCTCAAACGGGACGTTGAGCTGCTCGGCGATGGCCTGGGTGTAGTTGTGGCCGCCGAAGGCGATGTCGCGCGCGAAGAGCGAGGCGCCGCCGCGGACCACGTTGGTCTTCATCACGGAGGCCCCGATATCGATGAGGGCCACCGCCTCCTGAGTCAGCTCCGGGTTATTCAGCTCGAACTGATTCTCCAGCGCGAACGAGTCCAGGTCCACCACCACGGGGTTGAGGCCGGCCTCCTTCACCACGTTCACGTACTCGTTGACTTTGCTCCGCTTGACGGCCACGAGCATCACATCCATGGTGCCGCCCCCCTCGGGGGCCCCGCCGACCACCTGCCAGTCGAGGAAGACCTCGTCGATGGCAAAGGGAACATGTTGCTCGGCCTCGAGCGAAATGGCGTCACCTAGCTCCTTAGGAGTCATCTTCGGGAGCTGAAGCTTTTTCACGATGAGCTCGCGGCCGGAGACCGCGATGACGGCGTCCTTTACCTTCACGCCGGCCTTGCCCACGGCCTCTTGGATGGCTTCGACGACTGTGAGGAAGTTCTTGATGTTCCCCTCGCTGATCGCCTCGGGAGGCAGGGGGACCATGGCCATGGCCTGGAGCTGGTAGCCCTTGGGGCCAGGCCCGAGCTGGACGAGCTTGATGGCGCTCGACCCGATGTCGAGGCCTATGGTCTCTTTTGGCTTTCCAAACCGGCCAAACAAGCCCATCGGCGTCACTCCCTCCCCCCATGGGACCCAGTGTGGGAAAACTATTCAATAAATATAGGAAAATTTTAGGGGCCCGAGTTATCAATGTCAATTTTTCTCGGTCCACTAGATAAAGGCCTGTCGGGCCCCCGGAGGGGCTAGGGCTAGCGGGGAGAATCGGCGGTCCCACTGGCGGTCAAGCCTTGCGTGAAGGTCGGCGTCGCAGACCCCGTGTTATCGTAAGTGCTATTGGTGTGGACGCTCCCACAGCTTCCGTTGACCTCCAGCGCAGTTCCCGAGCTGTCAAGATTCCCCTGGGTCCGGACGGCGTCGTCGGAAGCGTACCCGTTGGTCATGATCGCCCTGAGGACCTTCTGAGCATTGCCCGTCTGGCTCGTGCCAGCCGAGACCACTAAGACAGTGTTGGACCCCGCTTTCTGGTACTGGACCGCGTAGCTCCCATAGGCCGACAGGGTAGTGCCCGGTCCGTTGAGACCGGTCATCTTCGTCAAGGTGCTGGGGGCGCCGGTCACGCGGCTTTCGTCGTTTCTGAACCAGTTGAAGGAATCCTCAAGCCCGGCTTCGGCCATAAATTGGGCCTGGGTCGCTCGGAGGTGGTTGGCTGCGATCTGGACCTCAGAGCCGCCGATGGTCAGGAGGGCGGCTGAAACTGCCGCCAGAACGACGAGGCCGATTAGTGCGAGGGGGAGGACGACTCCGCCTCTTTCATCCAGGGGATCATGACACTTCGTCGGATTCGGTTGATCATGAGCCTCGGCCCT
>CAYFIG010000310.1:0-386 GCA_964342905.1 uncultured bacterium | reverse complement strand
TAGCCTTTGACCTCGATCCTTCCTTGCGCGATCACGTTCCCAGTCAGGCGGACGTCCCCGCTCATCTTCACCCTGCCCTTCCCCTTGTCCTTGTCTTTGTCCTTATGCGAGGTGGCGATGATGGTGCCTTTCAGCTCAACATACGTCCTGGGTCGAGTCTTCTTCTCCTTCTTATCGTCTTCGTCGTCATCCGCAGCCTCGTCGTCATCATTCTTCTTGTCGTCGGCATCATCGTCCTCCTTGGCCTTCTTGTCGTCATCCTGATCGTCAGTATCCTCCTCATTATCATCCGCCTTCTCCCACTTGATACTGATCTTCCCGGCAACGATGAGGAGCCCCGAGGTGGCCGGCTCCATCACTGCCGCTCCTTTGATATTCACGGTTCC
>CAYFIG010000309.1:0-2886 GCA_964342905.1 uncultured bacterium | reverse complement strand
ACGAAGCTTCGGCCCGGAGGACCGGCTTTCCGCCCGGTTGATCGCCGGCTCGCTCGGGCACGTATCCCGGTGCTCCCTTCGGTGAAGGCCGGGATGAGGGGGCATCAATTGAAACGGGCGATCCGGGCTCGGGCGAGGGACGTGACCGTCCAGGAGACTTACCCCTTCGCCGTGCTCCGGGTCCTGTGGGCGCTTCATATCTCGGGACAGCTCGGGGCGGTGAAGAGGTGCGAACCGGGCGAACTGTTGGATGAGAAGATCTGGCGGCCGTGGCCGCCTCGCTACAAACGCGCCCCAGCGCTCGGCGAGCGGATCCAAGCGCTCAAGAAGATTCAGGGGCTCCTCACCCATCCCGATCTGGGCTTGGTCTTCGATCCCCCGCTGCCGTCGCCCTCAGAAGGACTATCCTCGTCTGAGCTGGCGCGGCTCTCTGATTGTTACGATGCCTGCCTCGGCTTCATCCCCGGCCTTCTCGGCACCGATCATCCGCTGGTCGCGACTGTCGCCGACCCGGGTGGCGGCTCTCTGCTGCTCCTCGCTGACTCCTGGCTCCGGGCCCGGCTTCAGACCCCGATGCTATAATGGCGACCTGGAGATTCCGTGCGTGAGCAGTCTGAAAAAAATCCTCGCTCAGATTCAGGATGAGGAAGTCGTCGAGCTGACACGCGAGCTGGTTCGGATCCCGAGCGTGTACCGCCCCGGGGATCCTGAGGCGAACGAAGGAAAGGTGGCCGCTTTCGTCGAGAGCTGGTTCAGGCGCGAGGGATTACCGGTGGAGGCGCAGGAGGTTGCGCCGGGCCGCCCGAATGTCCTCGCGTGGCTCGGCGAGAAGGACCGTGGGCGGAGCCTCCTTCTCGTGGGACACACCGATGTGGTGACCGAGGGCGATCCCCGCGAGTGGACCTACGCGCCATTTGCCGCCGAGCTGGTGGACGGCAAGATCTACGGTCGAGGCGCCGCGGACATGAAGGGAGGGCTCGCTGCTGCCATGGTTACTCTTGCAGCGTTCAGGCGGGCCGGTGTCATTCCGCACGGCAAACTGGTGGTGGGCGCCCTGGTTGACGAGGAGAGCGGGATGACCGGTGCGCGTCATCTCTGCCGCACCCCGATCGGCCGGGAGCTTGACGCCGCGATCATCTGCGAGCCCGAAGAAAACGAGATCTGTCTGGAGCAGCGGGGAGTGGTCTGGGCCAAGGTACGTGTGCAAGGCCGGATGTCCCATGGCGCCATGCCGGAGGCCGGGGTCAACCCGATCAGCGCGCTCGGAGTTATCCTCAAGAAGGTGCCGGGACTCCAGCGACGGCTCAGGCGTCGCGCTGAGCGGAGCCGCTACCTCAGCCCTCCCACCGTGACACCGACCATGGTCCAGGCGCCGATCCAAGGGCTCCCCCAGGCCAACGTGATCCCATCGAGCGCGGAACTGGTGCTGGACATCAGGCTCACCCCTGGCATTGGCGAGGTCGCGATCAGTAAGGAGCTCGAGACCCTCTGCCGGCGGGTTGAAGCTACCTGCTCCGGAGTAAAGGTGGAGTGGGAATCGTTAGCCGACTTGAGGCTTCCCACCAAGGTTGACAAGCGAGAGCCGCTCGTCCGAGCCCTTGACCGGGCCGTGCGTCAGGCGGGAGGCCAGCCGCCCCGCTATGGGGGCGTCCCCGGCTCCACTGATGGCACGATTCTCCGGACCGAGCTGGGGATCCCCATCGTGACCTGCGGCCCGGGGAAGCGGCTGATCCCCCACCAGGTAGACGAGTATGTTGAAGTCAAAGAACTGGTTGCTGCGGCAAGGATTTATGCCATTGCAGCGCTGAATTTTCTCGAAGGGTAGGCTGTGGTTGAGTGGGCTGACAGGCCGCGGCTCAGAACCGTGGAGGGTTTTCCCCTGGAGGCCGGCGGCCGGAAGGTGATCGGGCTTCGTGATCCTGCCGGCTTCACCGATTCGGTGCTCCTGCTCCCGCTCCCGCTTCTTGACATCGTTTCCCTCTTTGACGGCGAGCACACGATCCTGGACATCCAGGCGATGTATATGCGCCGCCACGGAGAGCTGCTCTTCAAGGAGCGACTGGAAGAAATCCTCGGGATGCTGGACGAGCACGGCTTCCTGGATAGCCCTCGCTTTGCCGAACGCCGGCGACAGATTGAGGAGGCGTTCCACCAGAGCCCGACCCGTCCGGCAATCCACGCGGGCAAGGCGTATGCGGGCGAAGCCGAGGCCCTCAGGGCTCAGCTGGATGGATTTTTCGCTCCTCCCGACGGGCCTGGCGTCCCCGGCCCTCCGTCCGAGCGCTCGCTCAGCGCCATCATCGCTCCCCACATCGACTTCCACCGGGGTGGACCGGTGTACGCCTGGGCGTACCGGGAGGTTGCCGAGAAGTGTGCTGCCGATCTCTTCGTGGTCTTCGGCACTTGCCACACAGGGATGGCTGACCCCTTCGCCCTCACCCTCAAAGATTACGACACCCCCTTGGGGCCTGCCCCGGTGGACCGGGAGCTGTGCGAAGCTCTCGCGCGCCGTGACGGCGAGGACCTCTTGGGAAGCGAACTGGCTCACCGGGGCGAGCACTCCATTGAGTTTCAGGCGGTTTTCCTTCAGTACCTCTTCGGAGGTTGCCGGGATTTCACGATCATCCCGATCCTCTCGAGTTTCCTCCACGCGAGCCTCATGAGCGGCGAGGAGCCGGAGGCCGACCCGCGGATCCCGCGCTTCTTCGACGCGCTCGGCGAGACCCTGGCAGCTTCGGGCCGAAGAGCCTGTCTCGTGGCAGGGGCGGACCTCGCCCATGTGGGTCCGCGCTTCGGGGACCCTGAGCCGGTGACGCCCGCAGCGCTTCGTGAGGTCGAGCGCGAGGATCACGCCACACTGGAGGCAGTGACCGCGGGCGATGCGCA
>CAYFIG010000308.1:0-2909 GCA_964342905.1 uncultured bacterium | reverse complement strand
CTACGGCTTGTGCTGGGCGGCGAACTCCTTCAGGATCTCGTTCCCTTTGGCCACCGCGTCGTCCAGCCCCTGCTTGGCCGTCTTCTTGCCTGCGAAGATGTTCTCCAGCTCGCTCTCGATCGCGTCCCGGATCTGGACGAAGTTGCCGAGCCGGATCCCCTGGCTGTTGGCCGTGGGCTTGGCCGAGAGCTGGGAGAAGGCAGTCCACTGCTCGGGGTACTTCTTGAAGTGGTAGGCCGCCTCCAGGTTCTTCAGCGCGGTGTGGGAGACGGCCAGGTAGCCGGTCGTCACGTGCCACCACATCTGCTGGTGTGGCTCGGCGAGGAATTTGAGGAACTGGGCCACGCCCTTGTAGTCGGCGGCCTTCTGCCCCCGCATCACCCAGAGGGTGGCGCCGCCGACGATCGCGTTCTGCTTCTTGTATGGCGGCCCCCAGTGGGGGAGCTGGCTCGTGCCCCAGGCGTACTTCAGCGACTTCTTGAAGCCTCCGATCACGGCCGACGACTGGATCAGCATGGCACAATCGCCATTGATGAACTTCGGATCGGGCTGCCCCATGCGCCCGCCGTAGGAGTAGATCCCCTCCTTCTGCCAGGCCGCGAGCTGCCCGATATGCTTCACCCCGAACTCGCCGTTGATCAGGAGCTTGGTGTCCAGGCCAGTGTAGCCGTTCTGGTTGGTGGCGAAGGGCTGGTCGTGCCACGGGAAGGTGTTCTCCAGCATGGTCCAGGAGGGCCAGGAGGTGGTGAAGCCGCACTTGGCGGCGGAGGCGGCCAGGATTTTCTTGGAGGCCTCCCCCACCTCCTTCCACATCGCGGGGGGCTTCTCGGGGTCGAGCCCCGCCTTCTTGAAGGCGTCCTTGTTGTAGTAGAGGATCGGCGAGGAGGAATTGAACGGCATGGAGTAGAGCTGGCCGTCCTTGGAGTAGTAGCCGGTCACGGGGCGGATGAAGTCGTTCCAGTCGACCTTGATCTCCTGCTCCTTCAGGAGCTGGGAGACCGGGTAGATGGCGCCCGAGAGCATCATGGTCTGGGTCCCCACGTCGAAGACCTGGACGATGTGGGGCGGGTTCTTCTGCCGGTAAGCGGCGATGGCCGCCGTGAGCGTCTCCGGGTACGTTCCCTTCCGGAGCGTCTTCACCTCCCACTCGGACTGGGTCTCGTTGAACTGCTTGACCAGCGCGTCCACCGACTCTCCGAGCTGCCCCCCCATCGCGTGCCAGAAATGGATCTCGGTCCGGGCCAGTACCGGAGCGGGCAGAGTCGCCACTAGAGCGATCAGCAGAATCGCACACGGGATCCAAGACCTTCGGAGCTGTCTTGATTTCATAACCTGGGCCCTCCTATCTGGAGTGAGAGAACACCCGCGCCCCGGCATGGGGGCGGCCTAACTATGCCTGAACCGGTGGCTCCGCTCAATAGTCTCGTGGTACGCGGCCAGCTCGGCCTCGAGCCGCCGTGGGCTCCAGCCCAGGAGCTCCCCCATCCGTCGGCCAATCGCCTCCGCGCAGTCAAGTCCCTGGCAGGGGCTCAGACCGATCCCCGTGCGACGAAGGAGGAAATCCTGAAGGGAGACCACCAGCTCCTCGGTGAGCGCATGGTGGAGTTGGGCCACGATCTCGGGGTTCTGGGGGCAGAGCCGCTCCCCCCCATCAGGGAGCTTCCGGGCCAGCTCGATCACCCGGGGATACCCGCGGCCGTAGGTCTCCACCAGTGTTTCGATCGTCTCCCGCGAAAGGCCCGTGGCGGCTAGCTCAGGGGAGACGTCCATCCAGGCCCTGACCTCGAGGCTGGGAGCCTCGTCAGTTCCGTCGAGGGTCCGCCGTGCCGTGAGCGAGGGCGTCCGGCGCCCCAGGCTGGCGAGCACGCGGTTCCCAACCTCCTCGGCCAAGCTCCTGAAGCAGGTCAGCTTGGTGCCGGTGATGGTCAGGAACTTTCCCCCGGCCTCGGAGAAGACTCTGTGCTGGCGGGAGACTTTTGACGCCGATTTCCCGGCCGCAAAGGTCAGGGGACGCACCCCGGCGTAGGTGTACATCACGTTCCCTTCGGTCACCCGCGGATCGGGGAACACCCGGCGGATCTCTCCGAGGAGGTAGAGAACCTCGTCCCTGGTGGCCCAGAGGCGGTCAGGGTTGCCGTCGAAGTCGGTGTCCGTGGTCCCCACCAGGGAGAACTGCCGCCACGGAATCATGAAAATCATCCGGTCATCTCGCGCGGACAGGTACACGGCTCGGTCGGTCATCCTGGCCAGCAGGCAATGGATTCCCTTCGTGGTGCGGATCAGGCGCGTCCCCCGATCACGGATTCTCGCCAGGTCCCGGATCCGGTCCACCCAGGGACCAGCGGCGTTGACGATGACGCGCCCGCGGACTTTGTGCACCGTGTTGGAAAGGAGATCGCGCACCCGGAGCCCATCGATCCCCAGCCGACCGCGCACCACCTCTTCCACCTGGCAGTAGTTGAACGCCCTGGCGCCGTGGCGGACCGCCGAGAGCAGGTTCTCCAGACAGAGGCGCTCAGGGGAAACGAGGAGATCGTCAAAATAGTAACCGGCGCCTCGAAGGTCATCGACGCGGATCCCGGGTTCCAGCGCCAACGCCTCCGGGACGGGAAGCACCCGGTACCGTTCGGACCGCTTGCCCGGCGTCAGCCAATCATAGAGGGCAAGACCGATCCGGACCTTGATGAGCCCGCGGCTCGACCCACGATAGATCGGAACCAAGAAGGGGAGTGGCCGGATCAGGTGCGGGGCCAGACGTTGAAGGGTCTCCCGCTCGCGGAGCGACTCTCGCACAAGGCCGAAGTCCCAAAGCTCAAGGTAGCGGAGGCCGCCGTGGATCAGCTTGGAAGATCGGGAGGTCGTGCCGGACGCGAAGTCACCCTTCTCGAAGAGAGCCACCGAGGCCCCTC
>CAYFIG010000307.1:0-2914 GCA_964342905.1 uncultured bacterium | reverse complement strand
ACGAGATCACCGACCTGCCGCTCTCGATGCAGCCCAAGCTGCTGCGGGCGCTGGAAAGTGGCGAGGTGCGGCCTGTCGGGTCGACGACCGCGCTCGTCGTCAATGTCCGCGTCATCGTGGCCACCAACCGGGACATCGAGCGGGCGGTGGAGGAGGGACATCTGCGGGCGGACCTGTTCCATCGGCTGAACGTGGCCCGGATCAAGCTCTCCCCCTTGCGCGAGCGCGCCGAGGACATTCCCCTCTTGATCGCCCATTTCATTCGCCGGTTGAACGCGCGCTTTAACCGATCGGTTCGGGGGCTCACGACGGAGGCGATGGCCGCGCTGACCAATTATAGCTTTCCCGGCAACGTGCGGGAGCTCCTGCACCGGCTCGAGTCCGCGTATATCGTCGGTGGCACCGAGGAGCTTGCGCTCAGCGACTTCCCGACACTGGCGAGCGCCCAGCCAGAGGCGCCTCCCGGGGGCGTCCGGCGCCTGGCCGAGATGGAGCGCGAGGCGATCCTCAAAGCCGTCGAGGCCTATGCCGGCGAGAAGGCCAAGGCCGCACAGGCGCTTGGAATCTCGCTCGCCACGCTCTACCGCCGCCTCAAGCAGCTCTAGTCCGTCCGTTTCCCCTCTCAAGTTGAGAATCTCCGAAAATCTGAGCGTTTGCGCGACGTCCCGCGCACTTGGGGTTGGTGTACGTTCTCACGTTGAGAACCGGGAAAGCGTGCGGCGCGATGGCTGGATCAATGTTTCTGCGGAGTTAGGGCTCGTGAGGGCCCGGCATGGGGGATGCTAAGTAAGCGATGAGGCGGCGATACAGCATTGTCGAACGCGCAACCCGATCTAAAGCCGATACGACTCCTCCTCATTGCGCTGCTTCTCAGCGGATGCGCCACGAGCACCCAGGTGATTCGCTACGGCGCGGTCGTGCCCGAGGCCCATCTGGTCACGCTGGTCGTCACTGAGAGTCTCGAGGTCGCCCAACAGGAGTGCAAGGACACATCGCATCCCGTCGGGGCGACGCTCCTCGGCTGCCAGAGCATGCAGCTGCTTCCCTCCGCGCCCGGGCAACCATTGGTGCGCGCCGTACGGATCGTCAGGTACACGGATTTCCTCCCCTCGCAGATGGCGCTCGAGATCGAGGCGCACGAACTCTGTCACGCTGTCGCCGCACTCCAGTTCATCGAGGACCCCTGCCACACCGGAAACAATGGCGAGATCGCCGTTTCCAAGGCCCGGAGCGGCGGGGGTCACGGGGCGATCAGACGATGATCGGACTCACGCGGGTGCACGGGCTCCATGGCTGACGCGGCCCGGCGGGAGAAATTTCCCGAGGAAGGGCTCCGCCGCGAGGAGTTCGGGACGCTCCTCGGCGAGCTCCGCGCCCTGCGCGAGGAGAGCGCCCGGCGGGCAGAGGCGATCGTTCAGCAGTTGGAGGCGCTGACCCGTGAGCTGCGCGCGCCGCGGTTTGGGATCTCGGCCCTGCCTGCTCGTGCCGGCGACGGCCGGGAGCAGACGGTCCCCGGAATCGTGGAGCGCCTAATGCTCACGGACACGGCGGGCGAGGTTTACGGGGTCCCGGAGGGCCAGGTAGAGTGTGACCTCGTCGTCTCCGACGGCATCGCGTATGTCGTCGAGGTCAAGGCCCACCCCGGGCTGGACGACGTGTTCACCTTCCACCGAAAGGCGGGGTTCGCCAGCCGGCAGCTTGATCGTCCCCTGAGGGAGTTCATGATCGTCGCCGGCGTGGAAGAAAGCACCGAGGCGCTGCTCCGCCGGCTCGGGATCGACTTCATCATCCAATCCCGCCTTCCCTGAAGGCGATCCCGCCTTCGGCCCGCGGCGCCGCCCGGCTCTCCGCCCGAGCTCAGCCGCCCTCACCGCCGATCCGGCTCTACCGGGAACCCTGCCCACACGTTTATGAGCCCGAAGACCTGGGGCTCTTGCGCAGTTCAAACCCCCTTGGGGTGTCGTGTCCGGGCGGTCAAGGGTGGGGGGAGATCCTGGGAAGCCCTACTGGAACACTTCAGCAAGAGGAATGGCTAGCCCGGGCAGGACATCCTCGCCTTCGAGGGACTCCTGCTCTCGGAGCAGGCACGCCGAGCCATCGGCGCGATAGGCCGTCACCGTCTTGGCCTGAGGGGCGATCACCCAGACCAAGCGGGCACCCGCCTCCAGGTAATCCCGCACCTTCTGCTGAACCTCAACAGGGTTGTCGGTCGGGGAGAGCACCTCAACAGCCAGGTCCGGGGCGCCCTGAAGAAACCCCTGGGGGAGCTGGCCCCCCGGCAGCTTCGCAGTGGAGACAAAGGCCACGTCTGGGGCACGGACCCGCTCGGGATCCTGGGGCAGGTTGAGCATGAAGCCCACATCGCCCACCACTACCTCGCCCCTCCCATGCCGTTCCACATGCTGGGCGAGCAGTCGGGCAATCCTCAACGTGACTTTCCCATGAATCCCCCCGACCGGAGCCATCTCCACGACCTCGCCGTTAACCAGCTCGCGCCGAATGTCCCCTTCTCCGAGTCGCCAGAGGTCTTGGGCCGTGATGCGCGCCCTGGTAACCATCACGCGCTGCCTCCCTTCAAGGCTTACTCGTCAGAATACACCTGAACGTCAGCTGAGGCGGGACCATTCTCATCCAGACCAAGCCGACGACGCTCGACACCTCGGGGGAGGAGGAGGCGGGCGGCGAAGCCCAGCAGTCGCGGCTGAGCAATCAGGAATCGCCAGAACGTCCTGGCCAGCTCGTCCCGCGTGTGAAGCCCCAGCAGGTGGGTGATTCGCCCGTCGAGGAGCTCGAGGAGCCTGTCATAGTCCGTGCCGCTGAAGCGGTTCAGCACCGACCGAACCAGGCGGTGAAGGTCGAGCTCCCGGCGGAGAGGCCGGAGCTCGGTCCAGTAGTCGCCCTGGCCCAGGATCGC
>CAYFIG010000306.1:0-2915 GCA_964342905.1 uncultured bacterium | reverse complement strand
GCGCGGGCCTGGTGGGAGAGGCCGAGCGGCACTACGCCGACCTCCTGGAGCTGGTCAAGGCTGCCGGCGCGGGCGGCCTGGAGGAGCGGGTGGACGCCCTCCGAACCCGAGCCGCGACGGCATAGTACTGAAAGACGCGGACATCATGGGTTCCTTGCGTAGAGCTCGAGGCCACCTCTTCTGGAAGTATGTGGTGGTTTTTGTGGCCCTCGTCAGCGGGGCGCTCCTGGCGAGCGGCCTCACCGAGATCTATTTTTCCTATCAGGAAAACAAGACTGCCTTGGTCCGCATCCAGCGCGAGAAGGCGTTTGCCGCGGCCTCTAAGATCGAGCAGTTCATCAAAGAACTCGAACGCCAGATCGGTTGGACCACTCAGACTCCGTGGGGCGGCAGCTCCGGAGCTCTGGCCCAGCGTCGCTTCGACTTTCTTCGACTTCTTCGCCAGGTCCCCGCCATCACCGAGCTCAGCCAGTTGGATCCTTCAGGCAAGGAGCAGCTTAGGGTCTCCCGCCTGGCCATGGATGTGGTGGAAAGCCAGGCAGACTTCTCCCTGGACCCGAAGTTTCTCGAGCCGAAGTCCGGAAAGACTTACTTCGGGCCCGCGTATTTCCGAAAGGAGTCCGAGCCGTACATCACCATCGCCATGGCAGGGAGCGGCGCGGACGCGGGGATCACAGTGGCCGAGGTAAATCTAAAATTTATCTGGGATGTGATCTCTCAGATCAAGATCGGCAAGGCCGGGCATGCGTACGTGGTGGATCCCCGTGGCCGCCTCATCGCCCACCCGGACATCAGCTTGGTTTTGCAGAAGACTGACCTCTCCTCGCTCCCTCACGTCCGAGCTGCCCTGGCGGGTCTGTCGAAGCCAGGCGAGGAGCGGGACGAGGCCACGATCGCTCGAGACCTCAAGGGACGGCAGGTTCTCACCGCCTCCGCCACCATTGCCCCGTTGGGCTGGGCAGTTTTCGTTGATCTGCCCCTCGGGGAGGCCTTTGCGCCCCTCTACTCTTCCATCCTCCGAACGGCGCTGCTTCTGCTCTTGGGGCTCGCGCTCTCGGTCCTGGCCAGCCTGCTCCTCGCCCGGAAGATGGTGACCCCCATTCAGGCGTTGCAGAACGGAGCGGCCCGGATCGGCGCGGGAGACCTCGGCCACCGGATCGAGGTCCGGACCGGCGACGAGCTGGAAGCCCTCGCCGACCAGTTCAACAGCACGGTCGCCCAGCTCCAGGAGTCTTACGCCAACCTGGAGCAAAAGGTCGAGGTGCGAACCCGCGAACTTAGCGAGGCCCTGGAGCAGCAGACCGCGACCGCGGAGATCCTGCGCGTCATCAGCAGCTCGCCGACCGACACCCAACCGGTCTTCCGCACGATCCTCGAGAATGCCACCCGGCTGTGCGAGGCGAACATCGCCGCGCTCTTCCTCTACGATGGCGAGGTTCTCACCGCTGCAGCCCAACAAAACGCCTCGCCCAAGTTCGCCGAATATCTCAAGCACGCACGCCTCCGGCCCAGCCGCGAGACGTCTAGTCGACGGGCCGCACTGGAGCGCAAGGTCGTACACATCCCCGACATCTTGGCTGACCCGGAGTACGTCCCCGGCCCCGCCCACGGGATCGAGGGCGGGCGGACATTGCTGTCTATTCCTATGCTGCGTGAAAACACTCTCGTCGGCGTCATCACGATCTGGCGCCGGGACGTCCGCCCCTTCAGCGACAAGCAGATTGCCCTGGTCAAGACCTTCGCCGACCAGGCGGTGATCGCCATCGAGAACGTCCGCCTGTTCAACGAGACCAAGGAGGCGCTCGAGCAGCAGACCGCGACGAGCGAAGTTCTGAACGTCATCAGCCGCTCCACCCTCGACGTCACGCCGGTTTTTCAGGCGGTCGTCGAGAAGGCGGTCGAACTGTGCGGCGCCGACAATGCCTCGATCCTCCGACGCGACGGCGATGTCTACCGCTACGTCGCGAATGCGGGAAACTTCCCCGATCAGAAGACCTTCATGTCGTACTGGGGCACCATTACCCTCCGTCCCGGGCGCGGCTCGCTGACGGGGCGTGTGGCGCTGGAGCGCCGCAGCGTTCAGATCGAGGACATCGACACGGATCCGGAGTACGAACGCGAGTACGCCGCACAGAAGTTGTCCGGCTCGAAGACCCACCTCGGGGTACCACTGCTCAAGGACGGCGAACCGATCGGCCTGATCATCGCGCGGCGCTTCGCCGTCCGGCCCTTCACCGAGAAGCAGATCAAGCTGCTGGAGACCTTCGCCGATCAGGCCGTGATCGCCATCGAGAACGTCCGCCTCTTCCAGGAACTCCAGGCCCGGACTCGCGAGCTGGCTCGATCGGTGGACGAGCTGAAAGCCTTGGGGGAAGTGAGCCAGGCCGTCAGCTCTACGCTAGACCTCCAAACGGTGCTCGACACCATTGTCGCCCGCGCCGTCCCGCTCTCCGGAACCAACGCCGGGCTCATCTACGAGTACGATGAGGCCAGCCAAGAGTTTCAGCTCATGGCCACATACCGTGTCGAAGAGAAGCTCATTGAGGCGCTTCGGGCAGCCCCGATCCGGCTTGGCGAGGGAGCGGTCGGGCAAGCAGCAGCCGACCGAGTACCAGTTCAAACTCCGGACATCCTAGATGAACGGGCAATTGTGGGCTCACGGGCACGGCCGATCCTGGCCAAGTATGGCTATCGATCCCTCCTCGGCGTACCCCTCCTGCGCGAGGAGCGAATTATCGGTGGCCTGGCCGTCTGGCGGAAGGAGCCCGGCAGCTTCTCGATCGACGTTGTAAATCTTCTCCAGACGTTCGCCACTCAGTCGGTCCTGGCCATCCAGAACGCGCGGCTCTTCCGCGAGATCGAGGAGAAGGGGCGCCAGCTCGAGATCGCGAGCAAGCATAAGTCCCAGTTCCTCG
>CAYFIG010000305.1:1872-2930 GCA_964342905.1 uncultured bacterium | reverse complement strand
CCATCGCGCACTGCCATCGTCTCACTCGCATACCGTTTCTCCTCCAGACCATGTAGCGGTTAAGCGGTGTCAACCCGCGGACTGTCGCTCGGTCCGCTGGCTCCGCTCGCGCTCGGCCAGGAGGTGGTTGCGGAGCTGTTCCAGATCGGAGGACCGCCTCATTGGTCGATCCGCTCCGCGGCCTTGAAGAGCAGCACCGGCACCGCCGCGCCTCTCAGCACTCCCTCGGCCACGCTGCCGAGGAGGAGGCGTCCGAGCCCGGTCCGGCCGTGTGTCGCCATGGCGATGAGGTCCACCCGCTCCGGTCGACCAAAGGCCGCAATCACCTCCGCGGCCCGTCCATGTTGGACCGACCGCTCCACTCGCAGCCCCTTGTCGTTCAGAGGTGCCGCCACCTTTGCCAGGTACCGCTCCGCATCCCCCTGCCTGAAGGTGAGCATATCCTCCAACCCGATCGGAGGCTCGGCGCGCACGACCGACGGGATCGGCTCAATGATCTCCAACAAGGAAATCGTGAGGTCGCGCGGCCCGGCGAGCCGCTCCACCACGGGGAGAATCGCCTCCGAGGTCTGTGACCCATCCAGCGGGACCAGAATCTTCCCCGTGGTCCACGGCTTCCACGCGGACTGGCCCCGGATCAGAAGCACCGGCACTCGAGCGGATCGCACCACCGCCTCCGCGACGCTTCCCAGCAGCAGACGGCTCAACCCGCTCCGGCCGTGCGTCGCCATGGCGATGAGATCGGCCTCATACCGCACCACCGCTTCGGTAATGGCCGTCGCCGGCTCGTTATACCAGACGACCCAGCGGACCCGCGGGAGGCCGCGCCGCTCCAGTCGCTCGGCCATCTCCTTCAGATAGGCTTCTCCCTCCTCCACCACCCGAACCTGGCCCTCCGTGTCATCACGGCCAGGGACATGGTGGGCAAGGACAGCCCGAAGCAGGACTACCTCGGCCCCCTCTTCTTTCGCCCACTCCTCCGCCGCCGGGAGGATGGACTCAGCCAGAGGTGACCCGTCGAGTGGAACCAAGATCCGTTTCATTGTGACCCCTCCTCT
>CAYFIG010000305.1:0-1772 GCA_964342905.1 uncultured bacterium | reverse complement strand
CGCTCGACCCGCTCGGCCACGCTCCCCATGAGAAGCCGTCTGACCCCGGTCCGCCGATGGGTGGCCATCGCGATGAGATTGACCCCCGCCGACTCCGCCTCCCTCACGATTTCCTCCACGGGGTCGCCGAAGCGGACCGCCATCTCGACCTCGATTCCCCTCAGGCCCGCGGCCGCCTTCTTGAGGTAGGCCAGAACCTCATGCTCGATCCGTGCGGTCTCTTGATCGGCGTACGCGATCACCCGATTGCCCACGATCACCGGGTACACCGGAGGGGCCACGTGGA
The DNA here is from genome assembly GCA_964342905.1 of uncultured bacterium. GTDB lineage: Bacteria > Methylomirabilota > Methylomirabilia > Rokubacteriales > CSP1-6 > CAYFIG01. The sequence continues at coordinate 1,486 of CAYFIG010000305.1, read as the reverse complement.
GCAGGCGAACCCCCGAACCTTCAGCTCGCGCCAGCTCCTGAACCGTGGGGAGCACGGCTTCGCTCCCCGCCGACCTGTCCAGCGGAACCAAGATCTTCTGGCCCATGGCTCCCTCCCTCATGCTCCGCGCCCCGCTCAGGCTTGGGCGCCGAGTGGCGCAAGTTCCGGGTACCGGTCGAGCACCACGGCGAAGGCCCGGAGCAGGTCTGTCTCGGTGATGATGCCGACCACGTGCCAGCCCTCTGCCACCGGGAGGGCACCGATCTTGCGCTCCAGCATCACACGCACCGCCTCCACCACGGGGCGGTCCGGCGCGATTGCGATCACCGATCGGGTCATCACCTGTTCGACCGTCATCTTGGCCAAGATGTAGTGAACCTCCCACACCGAGAGGCTCGTGGCCGGGGAGGGCAGCACCAGCCGGATGTCCCGGTCCGTGATTATTCCCACCAGCCGTTCCCCCGTCATGACCAAGAGGTGGCGGATCCGCTCGCGCTGCATCAGCTCACGCGCGTCGGAGACCGGCGTGGCGGGAGGCACAGTGATCGGTTGCGGGCTCATCCACTCACTAATTCGCATGGGACTCTCCTTCCGTCTCGCAGTGCCATCACATGAGGCTGCAACCCCGGTGCCAGGCGGGACGGGGTTGGAAGCCCGAAAAAACAAGCGATTAGAGAAAGACCGAAGACCAGAGGGGTCAGAGGTCTGGGGCAGGCTCGCCCCAGATGGGATGGGATCACCCCAGAAAGCGTGGCGGTGAGTCCTGGTTCTGTCAGAAAACCGACGGCCGTAGCGCCTCTGGCTTCCGCTCCTCGAAGCGCGCGAGGCAGGCCCGCCCGCATCCCGCCCGCTTCGGCCAGAGCGAGCAGCTCTTGACCCGCAGGACCGGGGGACGAAATGCGGCGGTGAACCCTGCCACACGCGCGTCCACGCCTACCGCCGCGTTCATCCCCGTCTCAGGGCACGTGAGCTGCCTTCGAGCGCGAAAGCGAAGGAACGCCTCAACGGCTACAGGAAGCAGGACGTACACCAAGGCAAGCGCAACGATGGCAGCGAGTAGAATCCAGGGAGCACTCATAGACTCCTCCTCTCTTCAGGGCCGGAAGACATCAATCTCCTGCCCCACGGCCTCCGGGAGCGAGACCGCCCAGGGCGTGCTCGACGGCCAGCCGGAGCTGGGCAGTGGTGAACGGTTTGGGAAGGTACGCCGCGGCGCCCGCCTCGAGGGCCTCCCGCGCCGAGGCCTCCGACACGTAGGCGGTAAAGATGACCACCGGGATCTCAGGGGCCACCTGCTTGGCCTTGCGGACGAGCGTGAGGCCATCGATCCGCGGCATCTTGAGATCCGCGAGCACAAGATCGGGGCGCACACGTTCGAGGAGGGCCAGGGCTTCCTGGGGGTTGACCGTGGTGAAACAGGTATAGCCGCTTCGCCGGAAGATCCGAGCGCAGGTTTCCAGCATATCCGCCTCGTCATCCACCACCA
>CAYFIG010000304.1:0-2935 GCA_964342905.1 uncultured bacterium | reverse complement strand
CTCCGGCTGAGCGAGGGCGTGCTCCGCGGGAGTGGGTCCGCCTGGGAAGTACCAGTTCACCTCGTGAATCAGGTGGCGCGCCCGGTACGGGCACGCCACGGCGCAGTAGCCGCACCCCACGCAGCTCCGGTAGTCCACCCAGACGATCCCGTCCGCGCGCTGCTGGCTGGCGCCGGTGGGGCAGACGGGAACGCACGGCGGGGCGGCGCAGTGCATGCACTGCATGGGGAGAAAGACGCGACGGACGTCGGGGTACTGGCCCACCTCGCAGTCGGCCACAAAGCGCCAGACCACTCCCGCCGGGAGCGCGTTCTCCTGCTTGCACGCAATGGTGCACGTCTGGCAGCCCACGCACCTGACGAGGTCGATCACCATCCCCCACCTCACGGCGAGGCCCTCCGCACGGCGACTTTCACGAGGTCGGCGCCGCTTCCTGTGGCGTCGGTGAGGTCCAGATCGATGGCCGCCACCTGATTCAGGCTGGGCATCCCCAGATCCCGGGCCACCGGCGTGGCCCAGTGGCCGAACTGCTGGAGGGCGACGGCCACGTCGGGCCGAACGCCTTCCCTGAGAATGGCTCGCCCCTTCGCGCGGCCGGTGGGAGACTCGATCTCGACGAGATCGCCGTCCCGGATCCCAAGCGCGAGCGCGGTCTTCCGGTTGAGCATCACGCCGAAGTGGCCGGCCACGTGGCGAGCCACCTCCGCCAGCACCGGGAGAGAGACATTGGCGCCCCAGGAGTACTGCATGCTCCGGCTGGTGAGAAGCCAGAGCGGAAACTCCTCCGGGCGACGACCGTGCTTGAGCGCCACCTTGGCCCAGATGTCGGGAAAGTCCTTCCAGATCGGCAGCGGCTGGTACTCGTCGAGCTGAGACTCCCACCAGTGGATCCCCCGCTCGTGGAGCCGGCGCCTGAGCTCCTCCCCCACTCGCTTGATCCGCTCCTGATAGGGAAGCTCGTAGCGGAGCCTTTGGGCAACCATCACGGGGTGCAGGTAGTAGTTCGTGATCGGGAACGGGACAAAGAAGGCGCCGTGGGCCTTGAACCACTCCAGGCCGTGCTCAGTCTCCCCCCGGGTGAGGCTCAACGTCGCTGCGCGGCAGACTCGGTCCCAGATCTTCTCAGAGGTGGGTCGGGCGGAGAGGTCCAAGCTTACGTCGAACTGCTCGGTCTTGAGCGGGACCCCGGTTCCCGCGCCCCGGTTGAGCGCCTGGATGTAGGCGGGGAGGAGCCCGCAGCGCTCCGCCAGCTCGGTCCCAATGTCGGTGAGGTCCCGGGTGTCGAACGGAGGATCGGTCACCGGCTGGCGCAGCGCGAACCCCGCGTGCTTCCAGTACTGCTCGATGTACTTGGTCCCACCGATCCGGTAGAGCTGGAGGGATTCCAGGTCCGTCGCCTCGGGCAAGAGGAGGTCAGCGTACCAGTTAGTTTCGTCCTGGGTGTAGGCAAAGGCCGCGATGAAGGGGAAGCGCTCAAGCGCCGCCTCAATCCGACTTGTCTCCCAGTTGGAGATGGCCGGGTTGGTCCGGTAAATAATCCAGACCCCGGGGAGCGTGGGCGCGGGCCAGCGCTCGGGCGGCTGGGCCAGAAAGAGCCACGGCAGGTGGGCGGGGGAGAGCGCCGGCGACCAGGGAGAGTCTGCGGCAAGGGGAACCAAGGTCCTGTAACCGCTGCGGATGTGGGGCTGGGCCTGCCAACGCTCCTTGTCTGTTGGGTTCAGCGGCTGGGCCATGAACCCGTCGGGACCGGGCTTCACCGAGTCGAGCCGGTTCTGGGCCGGGCGGTTCAGGCGCACCGTGGTTCCCAGAATCCCGCCGGGAACCTCCAGCGCTCCTACCAGCGCTGCCAGGACGGTGCGGGCCCAACAGCACTCGTAGCCGCCCCAGCCGTTGGTGACGCTCTTGCCCAGGAGCACTGCCACCGGGCGGTGGGGCAGCACCATCCGGCCGTCTCCATTTCCAACCTCCAGCGTGGCTCCAACGTTGGCGTGGTCCAGGTATTCTCGCGCCAGCCGGCGGATTGTCTGCGCGGGGATGTCAGAGATTTCAGCGGCCCACTCGGGGGTGTAGGGCTTCACGTGCTCGCGGAGCAGGTCAAAGGCCGGCCGCAACCGCTCGGCCACGCTCCACCCCTCCCCGTCTGCCCCGACCTCGATGCCCGCGGCGATGTAGGAGCCCTCCAGCGCCGGCCTGAGCGCAGGATCGTTAAAGGGAATAGCCCGCTTCCGCTCCAGGTCCCAGCAGAGCGGTTTGCCTGACGCGGGATCGCGCAGGTAGAAGCCGTGAGGCCCCACCAGGTAGGGCGCGTTGGTCATGGTCTCGAGGAAGGGGACATCGCAGGTCCGCCGCCAGTCGCTCTCGTGAAGGACCACGTGGAGAAGAGCCAGGAGGACCGCCGCGTCGGTCTTGGGGCGGATCGGCAGCCACTCCGTCGCCCCCGCCCCCGTCACCGAGAGGTGGGGTTCGATCTGGACCCACTTGAGCCCACGCACGCGGGCCTCGGCGTGGCGGAAGACCCCAGTCACCCCGCCGGAGGCGTCCCCGTTGTAGCCGAAGGAGAGAACGTACTCCGAGCGCGGGATGTCAGCGGCCACGGTGAAGGCCCGGTGCCAGAACTCCCCGTAGAGATGCTCGGAGTGGTAGCACTTGACCCCCTGGCCGCTCCCGATCCCTTGGTCCACCGGTCCCCAGGCAGCCAGGAACGCGGCAAACGTGCCGAGGTAGGCCGGGGCGATCCCGCCGGAGCCGAACGTGGCCGCGAGGCGCGGGTAGCCCGCCCTGTCGAGGAGGCCCTTGGCGCGGATCGTGTTGAGCTTCTCAGCCAGGAGGCCGAGGGCCTCATTCCAGGAGATCTCCTGCCACCTCGGATCCTCCTGCCGTCCCTTCCGCGGGTTGGTGCGCTTCATCGGCGCCTTGATGCGGTCCGGGTCATACA
>CAYFIG010000303.1:0-2936 GCA_964342905.1 uncultured bacterium | reverse complement strand
TCGCTTCTTCATCCTGCCCCCCTCCTCTCTGGACCCTTATGGTACACTGAAACCTCTCCTTCGAAACGGTCCAGTTTTCTGGGGGAAGGTCACTGGTCGACGAGGCAACGGAAGAGAGCGTCGGCCAGCACCTCATGCCCCTGGGGATTCATGTGAGGGTCATACCGAAAATAGAGCGGTCGTCTCGATGAGGTCTTGACATCGTCAGAGAGATTCACGAAGGGGATCTTGCGCTCATGCGCAAATTTGGTCAGGTGTGAGATGACCAACGGAGGGTTGAGCACGGCGCCGGTCGCGAACGCTTGCGCCTTCCGCCACTCCGAGGCCTCGCTTGGATCGACTTCGACAGCATCCGGCCACGTGAAGAGCACGAGGGGAATGGATCGCTCTCTGAGCAGGTCGTGGATCAGTCCCAGGTAACGCGCGTTTCGCTTCCAGAGGGTCGCGATCTCCTCCGCAGACCCTCGGAAGGCGACGAAGAGCTCGACTTCCGGCGGGTGTTTATAGTATGGGTAGAACCGATTGTACAGGAATACGTTCAGCTTATGCTCCAGATAGAGAAAGGCCCGTGAATGCCGGCTGAGGAATCGCTCCACCGGGTACTGCCCATGCGCGCGGGCTCGCTTGAGCGGATGGCAGCGGAGCGGCAAGCCCTGGGCGTCGAAGGTCGTCCGATATTCCAATTCCACGTCGTCTCGCAGATCGCTGTAGTTGTACTGCAGAAGGACCAGATCCGGTTCGAGGCGAAGCCCCTTGCGCGAGAGGAACATGTACTCCAGCAGCGGCGAATAGCCAGCCACCCCCCCATTGATGACCTCGTAGTTGACCGGTGGCGTGTGGGTTTGCCCAAGGTGGTTGAGCCGCTCTTCGAAGCGCTTGACGAAGGTCTCCTCCAGGCGCACGCCATAGCCTTCCGTCCCGGAATCGCCGACTACGAGGATCCGGAACGTCCCCACAGGCTTCGGCACGGTATATTCGCGGTCGCGCAACCCCCAGGAGTTGATTCGATACGGGACGCGCCACTCGTCAGTGACGGATTCCCCCACGGCGTTTGGAATGAGCCCGTGGTGCATGACCATATCCGCGTTGCGGTAGGTGAGCTCGTGGGCTTTGAAGTCCAGGAAGTGGTGGTGCCTGAGTCTCGCGTAGACCTCGACCGCCATAAAGGCCGCACCTAGCGACAGGACCACCACCCACACGCTGAGGGCGAGTCGTTTCATGAGTCGGTATCGTAGCCCTGAAGCCAGTATCATCAATGCTACTGGTTCCAGTAGACGATGACGAGACCAGCCGTACCTGCCCCACCAATCCCTGCATACGAAGTTGCACCAGTATTGTCTCCTCCGCCACCTCCACCGCCACCTCCGTAACCTCCTCCTACTGATCCTGCGCCATTTGCCACAGCTGCCCCTTTCCCGCCTCCTCCACCAAATCCTGAGCCTCCTCCAGTTCCTCCTGCGCCTCCCGTCCCTCCTACTCCAGCCACACCACTCGTACTACTCGTGGAAAAATCCCCACCACTACCACTTACAGCTGCACCACCAGTTCCTCCTGCGCCTCCAGACCTCTCCCCTCCAGAGCCGCCATTTCCACCTATGGCAGAAACAGATCCGAATGAAGAATTCCTCCCCGCGCTCCCATCGCCTCCATCCTGACTGTTTCCTCCACCGCTCCCACCAGATCCTCCAGAGCCAATAGTCACAGTCACGTTTGCACTAACGGACTCGATCTTCTCTGTATAACCACCCCCACTTCCTCCCCCGCCGCCACCACTATTACTTCCTCCCCCTCCTCCCCCTCCCCCTCCTCCACCCCATGCTTTCACGAGGACCTTGGTGACGTTTGGTGGAACGATGAATGTTCCGCTACTGGTAAAGACTTGGACATTCATCGAGGGGCCGGTCGAAGGGAGCCACTGCGACCCGTCCCACTTCAGAACGTCACCCGGGGTGGGTGCGGTGGCTGAAACGGCGTAGGACTGCAGTTTCGTCACGGTCGGATTCGGGTACGTCCCGGAGAGATCCCCACCCGCTGGGTCACCACTTTTGATGAGGTCGCTGGCGTGTTTGCCATCCACCGTATCGGCGTCTAACGCTGAGCCATTCCCTTGGGGGCTAATCGTCGAAGGGGGTTGGGTCCCGGTATGGTTCGTTCGTGAGAGCAAGTCGGTGGCGTGTTGACCATCAACCGTATCCGCATCAAGGCTGGTCTCGGCGACTGCAGCACGGATCGCCAATGGCACACTCGTGATCCGCTGTCGAGGCGCCAGCTCCGGGTCACTCCTAACCTGAACCGAAAGCCAGCGGGGCTGGGTCCAGTCCATGCCCTCCAGCGAGGTCACCTGGCCCAGCAGGACGCTGAAGTGCCCGCCAGTAAGCAGCACTTCCGCCTGCATCTCTTCCCAGACCACGGTGCCCTCCGTCTCGGCGTCATAGAGCCGGAAGGTCAGATCGTACGGACCTTCGAGCGGCACGTCCTGGCTATCCACCGCCTGGCCCTGGTAGCGGATAAGATGCGGCACATCTGACCATGCTAGCGTCGCAGCGAACAACCCACAGCTAGCCATTAGGATCGAACCGAATGTCAGGGATTGAAGGTTTGGATGACGCATCCTGCCTCTCTCTGTTGTTGACGAACGATTAGTCCTCCGATGATGAGCAAGCGAGCCCGTGCGTGGCATGGGGAGACATCCTCAGAAACCGTCCCCTACAATTACAGGGACTTGCATTACCACATCCTGGCCGCGACATGTATGATTGCAAGGCCTGACTCCAGGTTTCGATGGGATGTGCGCGGCCCGATCTTCTTGGAGTCGTGTCATGGTTTGGCGATAGATCTTGCGAGCCTTGAGGAACGCCTGATAAGGCAGTGAGATGTAGGGAGGAATCCGCTCACGCCAGCGATCGTGCATGTTGAAGGTGGGCTGTATCGTAACC
>CAYFIG010000302.1:0-2940 GCA_964342905.1 uncultured bacterium | reverse complement strand
GAGCCCGAGGGCTCCAGGTGAGGCTTCCTGTGGATACGGTGGTGGCCGCGAGCCCGGAGCTCACCGAAGAAGCCCGGACGGTAAGCATCAGGCAGATTCCACCCGCTCTCATGGGGCTTGATATCGGTCCCGCCACCCTCGCTCGCTTCCAGGAAGCGCTTCACCCTGCCCGGACGGTGGTCTGGAACGGGCCCATGGGGGTGTTCGAGAATCCGGTCTTCGCGCGAGGCACGGTGGAACTGGCCAAGGCCGTCGCGGGCTCGGGAGCCTTCACGGTGGTGGGGGGTGGGGATACGGTGGCTGCGATCCACCGGGCGGGTGTGGCTGAGAAGATCAGCTATGTCTCCACGGCCGGAGGGGCCTTTCTGGCGTTTTTAGCGGGGAGTGAGCTTCCCGGAGTGGCCGCTCTTACCGAGGACCTCTGATGCGAGTCCCCGTGGTGGTGGCCAACTGGAAGATGAACGGGACCAGCGCCGAGGCCCGAGCCCTCGCCTCGGCGATAAGAGAGGGGATCGAGCGGACGCGAGGCGTGGAGGTCGTACTCTGCCCGCCCTTCACAGCGCTGGCAGCGGTGGCGCACATGCTCGCAGGATCCGCCCTCGGTCTCGGGGCTCAGAACTGCCACTGGGAGGCGAGTGGGGCCTTCACGGGGGAGGTGTCGCCGACCATGCTGGCAGAGCTTGGGTGCCGCCTGGTGATCCTCGGCCACTCAGAACGGCGGCAGCAGTTGGGAGAGGACGAACCGCTGATCAACCGGAAGCTCCACGCGCTTCTCACCCACGGTCTGACGCCGCTGCTCTGCGTTGGGGAGACGGCGGAGGAACGCCGGCAGGGGCTCACCTTCCACGTGGTGGAGAGGCAACTCCGGGGGAGCCTGGCGGGCGCTCCGCCGGAAGGCATTGGCCGGTGCATGCTGGCCTACGAGCCTGTGTGGGCGATCGGGACAGGGGTCAATGCCACTCCCGCTCAGGCTGCAGAGGTCCACGGCTATCTCCGGGGGTTGATTTCAGAGCTCGCCTCTAAGGAGGTTGCCCAGGCGGTCCGAATCCTCTATGGTGGGAGCGTCAAGCCAGAGAACGTGACCTCCCTGCTCCAGGAGCCCGAGATCGACGGTGCCCTGGTGGGGGGCGCAAGCCTCCAGGCAGAGGCATTTATTGCCATCGTGAACGCGTCGGTCGCCAAGGGCGGTTCGAGCGCAACGGAGTGAGACCCGTGTACGCTCTGCTCGTAATCCTGCATGTCTTTGTGTGCTTCGCGATCATCGCCATCGTGTTGCTTCAGGCGGGTAAGGGCGCCGACATCGGCTCCGCCTTCGGCGGCGCGGGGGGGAGCCAGGCGGTCTTTGGCTCCCTGGGGACCCCCACGCTCCTCGGAAAGATCACGACGGGCGTGGCCATCGTCTTCATCCTGACCTCCTTCATCCTGTCCGCCCTGGCCTCCAGGCACGCAGGCTCGATCATGAAGGAGTCGGCTCCGGTCCAGCAACCGGCTGCGCCAGCAAAATGAGAGGCTTCGCCGCGCTCCTCCTGCTGCTCTCCACCTCTTTTGCAGGACTGGCTGCCTGCGGCGTCGAGGTGGAGGGGCGAGGGGATGCCCGCGGTGCGGCCGCCGGCGAACCGGCCTACGGCGATACCTTCATCGAGGCCTCCATCGGCGACATCCAGGGGCTGATCCCCAACATCACTACCGACGGCTCCTCCCACCAGGTCGGCAGCCTGATCTACACCGGCCTGGTCAAGCGGGACAAGGACCTGAACCTGATCCCCAACCTGGCAGAGTCCTGGGATCTCTCGAAGGACTGTCTCACGCTCACCTTCCGCATCAGGAAGGACGCGAAGTGGCACGATGGCCATCCCGTAACATCCGAGGACGTCCGCTTTACCTACGAGGCCATGATCCATCCCAAAACCCCGACGGCCTACAAGGAAGACTTCCTGGCCGTTCAATCCTTCGAGGTCCTCGACCCCTACACGGTCCGGATCACTTATCCGAAGCCGTACGCCGCGGCGGTCGAGAGTTGGGGGACCTGGGTCCTCCCCAGGCATCTCTTGGAGCGGTATGTGAAGGAGGGGCGGCTCCGCGAGGCGCCCGAGAACCGCCGCCCGGTCGGGAACGGCCCGTACCGGCTCGTCGAGTGGAAGAGCGGGGAGAAAGTGGTGGTGCTCGCGAACCCCGACTACTTTGAGGGCAGGCCTTACATCTCCCGCGTGGTCTACCGGATTATCCCGAGCCAGGCCACCATCTTTCTGGAGCTCAAGGCCAAAGGCGTGGACTTTGCCGGGCTCACCGCCATCCAGTTCAAGCGACAGACCGAGTACCCCGCCTTCCGCAAGGCGTACTCCAAGTATCAGTACCCGGCCAACGCGTATACCTATTTCGGGTTCAACCTGAAGGATCCTCGGTTTGCCGACCGCCGGGTGCGCCGGGCCTTTGCCCATGCGATCAGCAAGCAGGAGCTGATTGATGGGGTGCGGCTGGGCTTGGCCCGGGAGGCCACCGGCCCGTACAAGCCCGGGACCTGGGCGTACAACCCGGACGTGGTGCGCTTCCCTTATGACCCCGAGAAAGCCAAAGCGCTCCTGGCGGAGGCAGGGTGGAAGGACACTGACGGCGACGGCATACTGGACAAGAACGGCGAGCCCTTCACCTTTACCATCCGGACCAACCAGGGGAACGAGGAGCGCAAGAAGATCGCGGAGATCATCCAGGGGCGCCTCAAGGATATCGGGGTAGCGGCCGAGATCCAGATTCTGGAGTGGGCCGCATTCATCAAGGAGTTCGTCAAGAAACGGCGCTTTGAGGCCATCATCCTCGGATGGGGGATCGGGCTGGACCCCGATCAGTACGAGGTCTGGCACTCCTCCAAGACCGGCCCTGACGAGCTGAACCACATTTCCTACGCCAACCCTGAGGTCGATCAGCTGCTCGAGCTGGGTCGGG
>CAYFIG010000301.1:0-2941 GCA_964342905.1 uncultured bacterium | reverse complement strand
TGGGTCGTACTGGGAGCCGCGTTCGCCATCATCGGAATCGGAATCGGAACGCTGTTCTCACTGGGCATCTTCCTCAAGCCGATCGAGGAGGCCATGGGATGGAGTCGGGGAGCCATCTCGAGCGTGGCGCTCCTCAACTGGGTCATCATGGGCCTCGGCTCCTTTGTCTGGGGAGCCCTCTCCGATCGCTTCGGCGCGCGCAGCGTGGTGTTGGGAGGCGGGGCGCTCTTGGGCTTGGGCCTTGTCCTCTCGAGCCAGGTCACGGCGCTCTGGCAATTCTATGTCGCCTTCGGCTTCGTGGTGGGGGCGGGGGTCAGTGCCTTCTATGTCCCCCTGACGGCCACGGCAACGAAGTGGTTCACCGCAAGGAGGGGGCTCGCTGTGGCGATCGTCTCGGGTGGAAACGGCCTCGGGGTGCTGCTTCTCTCCCCCCTCTCGCGGTGGCTGATTTCCACCTTTGATTGGCGGATCGCCCTCCTGATCCTGGGCGCGCTGGCCTGGCTCGTCGTGATCCCCGCCGGGCTCCTCATTCGGAACCACCCGGGGGACCTGGGCGCTTCGGCATACGGGGACAAACCAGCGGGGCAGCCCCGGTCTGAGATGGCGAGCCGCGACGCGCTCAGGAGCGTCCCGTTCTGGACCATCGCCATGACCCACTTCGCCTGCTGCGCGTCCCACTCGGGAGCCATCTTCCACATGGTGGCGCACGCAATGGATCAGGGGGTCCCCACGATGGCGGCAGCCACGATCCTCAGCGCCTCCGGATTTTCGTCGATCTTTGGCAGATTGGGCACCGGAATGCTCGCAGATCGGTTTGGCGCGAAGCGCACCCTCATTGCGACGCTGAGCCTCCAGGCGGTGATCGTGCTCCTCTTTCTCTTCTCCCGCGATCTCGGAACCTTTTATGCCCTGGCCTTGGTCTTTGGCATGGCCTACGGCGGGGTCATGCCGCTCTACGCGCTCGTCACGCGGGAGTACTTCGGAGCACGAGTCATGGGGACTACTTACGGCGGCGTCTTCTTCATCTCCTCCATCGGAATGGGGCTGGGGTCCTATGCAGGCGGATACGTCTTCGATCTGATGGGCAACTACGACTGGCTCTATCTCGGGAGCTTCTTGGTCGGGGCGGCGGCCGTGGCCATGGCCGCTCTTTTGCGTCCGCCGAGGCTCAGGCTGGTGGAGTGAATTTCGCTGGCTCTGGGCCGGCGCGCGCGATCGCATGGCCCGCGCTGAGGGCCGTGCCGGGATCGTCAGCCGCGGCGACAGCCCCAAAACCCTGGTCCGCTCATGCTATAATCGGGTCAGCCCGCGCTCCAGGAAGGAGGCAGCATGGCCACCCTCATCGAGTCTAAAAAGAAAGCCCTCCGTCGCGAGCTAGAGGAGATTGTCGGCAGATCGGCCGTGCTTTCGGACCCCGAGGAGCTTCTTGTGTATGAGTCCGACGGCCTCACCCTCTTCCGGGCGCTGGCGGACTTCGTGGTGTTCCCCACTTCGGCTGAGCAAGTCTCGGCCCTCGTGAGGCTGGCCGACCGAGAGGGGATTCCCTTCGTGGCCCGGGGTGCCGGTACCGGGCTCTCGGGCGGGTGTCTGCCGAGCGACGGGGGTCTGGTCATCTCGCTGATGCGGATGAACCGCATCCTCGAAGTGGACTATGACAACCAGCTCGCCGTGGTGGAGCCCGGGCTGGTGAACCTCCACCTCTCCTCGGCTGTGGGTCCCCGCGGCTACTACTACGCCCCAGATCCCTCGAGCCAGCAGGCCTGCACCATCGGCGGCAACATCGCCAATAACTCCGGCGGCCCGCACACCCTGAAGTACGGCGTGACCACGAACCATGTTCTGGGGCTCGAGGTCGTGCTTGCAGACGGGGAGATCGTCTGGCTCGGTGGGAAGACGCGCGATCCTCACGGGTATGACCTGGTTGGAGTCTTTGTTGGCTCTGAGGGAACGTTCGGGATCGCCACCAAGATCGTGCTCCGGATCCTCAAGAAGCCTCAGGCGGTGAAAACGGTCCTGGCCATCTTCAGCGAGCTGGATCAGGCCTCGGCGGCGGTCTCAGCCATCATCGCCCGGGGGCTCGTCCCTGCCGCGCTGGAGATGATCGACCAAGTGACGATCCAGGCCGTGGAGGATGCCTTCGACTGCGGCTACCCGCGGGACGCTGCGGCCGCCCTCCTCATCGAGCTGGACGGGTTGACCCTGGGGATGGACGCCCAGGCCGAACGGGTCATCGCTGCCTGCCGGGAGTGCGGTGCGCGGGAGGTGCGGCTCGCCAAGGACGAGGCTGAGCGCCAGCTCCTCTGGAAAGGTCGGAAATCCGCCTTCGGAGCCTACGGCCGGATCTCCCCCGCCTACATGGTGATGGACGGCGTGATCCCCCGGACGCGCCTCCCCTACGTGCTTCGGCGGGTGAACGAGATTGTGGCGGCTCACAACCTCCGGGTGGGCAACGTCTTCCACGCCGGCGACGGGAACCTCCACCCCAACATCCTCTACGATCCCAAGAGGCCAGGGGAGGAGGAACGCGTGGTCCAGGCGGGTGCCGAGATCCTCAAGGTCTGCGCCGAGGTAGGGGGATCCATCTCTGGCGAGCACGGGATCGGGCTGGAAAAGATGGATTATATGCCGTTCATCTTCTCGGAGGCGGACCTGGCTGTGATGAAGATGGTGAAGGCGGCCTTCAACCCCCGTGGACTCTGCAATCCGGGGAAGATCTTCCCCACCCGAAAGTCCTGCGTGGAGGTCGGGCCTGCCTACCGACCGCACCCAATCGAAGAGAAAGGGCTCGCTCAGCGCTTCTAGCGCTGACCGCTGCCGGTTCCTCAACCACCAGCCGTGAGTCCCAATCTCCTCGAAAAAATCCGTGGCGTCGTGGGCCCTCAGCACGTCCTGAGCGGCGTCGAGGTTTCCCCGTACGTCCTCGATGGGCGGACCCCCGACG
>CAYFIG010000300.1:0-2971 GCA_964342905.1 uncultured bacterium | reverse complement strand
TTCCGCGAGGAGCTCCGGGTGAGAGCTGGCGGGATTGACGAGCGAATCTTCGCCAGCTTGCTCGACGCGCTTGAAGCTGAGGGGACCATCAAAGCGGAGCGTAGCAAGGTCAGCCTTGCCAGCCACCAGGTGCGCCTCTCCTCGGAGCAGCGTCGCCTGGTCGAGCGGCTCGAGGCCGAGTTCCTCTCGGCCGCTGCAGCGCCACCGAACCCGGAGGAGGCTCTGGCAAAGGTCGGAGTCAACGGATCCGAGGAGCACGAGCTCTTCCAGCTCCTCCTTGAAGATCGCCGTCTGGTTCGGGTCAAAGAGTCGCTCTTCTTCCACGCGGAGGCGCTCAGGGAAATCGAGGCCAAGCTAGCCGCATACCTGAGGGAGAACAAAGAGATTGGACCAAGGGAGGCCAAGGACCTCTTGGGTGTGTCCAGGAAGTACGCGATCCCGCTCCTCGAGTACTTTGACGGGCAACGCCTCACCGTCAGGGTGGGGGACCGACGACTGCTTCGGGGCGCCACATAAACACGATGCACGTGCGTCCAACGAGTGATTCTCGTTGACGTTGACAGGGATCGGGGTGGGGCGTATGGTAAAAACGCCCTAACGGGAAGGGGGTGGAGGCCATGTTTGGCCTGGGTTACCAAGAGCTGCTTCTGATCCTCCTGATTGTTCTGGTGCTCTTTGGTGCCACGCGGTTGCCGGAGCTGGCTCGCTCACTCGGCTCGAGCGTCAAGGAGTTCAAGAAAGGCGTTGTCGAATCGAAGGAGGACTCTGCCGCAGCCGCCAAGAAAGAAGAGGAGAAGAAGGCGTAGTTTCCGCGCTTGGGGTCGACCTCGGCGGGACCCGAATCCGCGTTGGCCTCCTCGGGATCGACGGCGCTCTCGCCCCCAAGACCGAAGCTCCCACCGAAGCCTGGAAAGGACCTGAAGGCGTTCTCGAAAACCTCTCGGCCCTGATCAGTCGCGTCTTGGCCGCCGTTCCCGCCCCAGTGGCCGGCATCGGCATTGCAGCCGCCGGCCAGATTCATCCCGAGACCCAGGCGGTGGTCTATGCCCCAAACCTCAATTGGCGAGACGTCCCCCTTAGGACGCGCCTCGAAGCTCGCTTCAACCTTCCGGTTTGGGTGGAAAACGACGTGCGCGCTGCGGCCTGGGGGGAGTTCCGCTTTGGCGCTGGGCGCGGGGTCCGAAGCCTGGTCGCGGTGTTCGTCGGGACCGGCGTGGGCTCGGGTGCGATTCTGGGCGGCCGTCTCTGGCGCGGGGCCTTTAACGCCGCAGGTGAGATTGGCCACACGCAGGTTGTTCCAGATGGCCTCCCCTGCGGCTGCGGCCAGCGCGGCTGCCTCGAGGCGTACTGCTCGGGGAGCGGCTTCATTCGTCGGTTCGAGGGAGCCCTCGCCGCCGGGATCCACACGACGCTGAGAGACCGAACCGGTGGGGATGCCGCCAAGCTCACAGCGCTTCAGGTGGCCCAGGCCGCCGCCGAGGGCGATCCGCTCGCGCAGGAGTTTTGGGAGGACGCGCTCCGTTACCTGACACTGGCCCTCACGAACGCAGTGACCCTCCTGAATCCTGAGCGGCTCGTGCTGGGCGGCGGGGTGGTCGAGGCTGTTCCGGCCCTCCAAGAGGCCGTGACGACCGCGATCGAGACCCGGGCAACACTTATGGCGCGGGCTGTGACCGTTCACCGGGCCGCGCTCGGCGACTGGGCCGGGGCCGTAGGTGCCGCGGCCCTGGCTGCCGAGGCGGCTCATTAAGCGGGCCGCGTGGCGCTGGACGTTGGGATCGCATTCGGTCATCATAGCGCCATGCGAAGCTGGCGGGTCGCGCTTTTCCTGACTCTGGTGCTTCTCCCGGGAGTGGCCGTTGCCCAGATGTATCGCTGGGTGGATGATCGGGGCACAGTTCACTACACGGAGGGGCTGGACAGCGTCCCGGAGCGCTACCGCTCCCGGGCCCAACCGCTCAATTTGCCCAAGGCCCCGCCGGAGCCTGCCAAGTCGGAACCTGAAGCGCAGGCGTCGGGGATCACCAAGATTTCCTTCACCCCTGGTTCCTCTATTCTGGTCAGCGCCAAAATCAATGGCAGCGGCCCCATCACTCTGTTGCTGGACACCGGCGCCGACCGAACGACGGTGGCGCCGGCGGCGCTCTCGAGGCTTGGCATCTCCACCTTGAACGCACCCCGGGTTGAGGTGAAGGGGGCGACCGGGACGAGCCAAGCGCAAATCGTGCGGGTCAACTCCGTGGAGGTGGGGGAGGCCAGGGCGGGACCGCTCCTCATCACCGCCCACGACGCCGACGTAAGGGGGGCTGACGGCCTCCTGGGCCGTGACTTCCTGGACAAGTTCACCGTGACGATCGACTCAAAGCAGGGCGTCGTCACCCTTGCCCCGAAGTAATCCTCAGGCTCGAGGGGAATTTACTTCTCCGGGTTATGGACTACAAGACCACGCTGAACCTGCCGAAGACGGACTTCCCGATGCGGGCCAACCTGCCCCGCTTGGAGCCGGAGCTGCTCCGGCGCTGGGAGGAGATGGACATCTACGCCCGGATTCGCCAGGCGAGAGCCGGTCGCCCCCCCTGGATCCTCCACGACGGTCCGCCATACGCCAACGGGCACATCCACATGGGGACGGCGCTCAACAAGATTTTGAAGGATATCGTCGTGAAGTCCCGCTCGATGCTCGGGGCCAATGCGGTTTTTGTTCCGGGCTGGGACTGCCACGGGCTTCCCATCGAGCACAAGGTCGACAAGGAGCTCGGCCTCGACCATCCCGCCATCGACGTCCGCCTGGCGATGGACCCTGTCGAGAAGCTCCGGCGCTGTCGCGAGTACGCCCGCCGCTTCATCGACATCCAGCGCGAGGAGTTCAAGCGCCTCGGCGTCTTCGGCGACTGGAAGAGCCCCTACATCACCATGAACCCGGCGTACCAGGCGGTGATCGTCCGCGAGTTCGGCAAGTTCGTCGGGAAGG
>CAYFIG010000299.1:0-2997 GCA_964342905.1 uncultured bacterium | reverse complement strand
CACGCCACCCAGCAGCGCGAGGAGCGTGAGCTGAATCTTCCCCGCCGAGACCCGCGCCTTGTCACCGGGCCGCACGGCGGTCCCCGGGCTCACCGCTCCCGTGGCGTAGGCCTCGAAGACCCGGTCGACCAAGACCCGGCCAAGGTCCTGCTCGGTCCGGCCGAGGATCTCCCCGGTCTTGGGATGACGAAGCTCGCGCCCCTCGCGGTAGAGGGCGAGCGCGATCCCAGCCGGGAGGCCATCCCGGCGGCCCAGCGAAAGCGTCACAGTGTTCCCCCGGACTTCGATGACCTCTCCCTCCACTTTCGGGAAGAGGGCAACCACCTGGTCAACCAGAAGTCGAAGTGAGGGTGGCGCGTCAGGAGCCTGCGCAGCTGCGCGAGTCACAGGCCAGGCAGCCAGAAGGGGGTCGAGGAGTTCAAGGAGGATGAATATAAGCGTGAACAGACTGAACTGCACGTGGATCCAGATAAGAGTTTTGTACCAGTTGTCCTTATAGGGTGGGGCCAAGTCCGTCTTGCGAAATCCGGGAGGGGCAGAGCGCATCGAGCACACTGTCGCCTCAGAAGCGGAGAAATCTGAAGAGAACGATAAGGAGAGTCAGAATGCTAAACCAAACCGTGATGGACCAGTTGAGGGTTTTCAATCGCTGGTCCACTCCCGCAAAGCGGGCGTTCATATCGGCCCGCAACTCAGTGAAGCGTGTGTTCGTATCGGTCCGGACGCCATCCAGGCGCCCATGAAGTTCGGCGAAACGCGTGTCAACGACCCCGAACCGCCCATCGATGACCCCCATCCAGCGGTTCATGTCCTCCCGTAGCTCGCCAAAGCGAGTGTTCATTTCGCCCCGGAGCTCGCCGAAGCGTGTATCGACGCCACCCAGAGATCTCGCTCTCTTCGGCCATAACGCGAGTCTAGCCCACGGGGGAGGGGGAGTCAATAAACCAGGGGAGCCCTGCGCCCTAGCGGAAGAGCCCCTTGGAATCGTCTCCGGGGGCCTGGAGCTCGTGGGGCCGCTCCCGCCAGGACAGAACCACGTTGTACGTCGCGGGCGTGGGGGCGTGCTTGACAACGATATAGACCTGGTCGGCGAAGCCCGAGCTGCTGTTC
Source organism: uncultured bacterium (assembly GCA_964342905.1). Classification (GTDB taxonomy): domain Bacteria; phylum Methylomirabilota; class Methylomirabilia; order Rokubacteriales; family CSP1-6; genus CAYFIG01. The sequence continues at coordinate 1,887 of CAYFIG010000299.1, read as the reverse complement.
ACGCCCACGACGACCGCGACGCCGTCATTCAGGTCGAGGGCTGTGGAGAGGTACTGGTTCCAGAGCGCGGCGTCACCCTCACGCGCCTGAATGGATCCGAGCCACATGCCGAGCGCCTTCGTCGGAGCCTGGGACGGAGCTTTCAAGCGAGGGATCACGCGGACGAGTGGCCCCGACCCCTTGAGCGCGACATCCCACGCCTCGGTGTGCCGCGTTCTCGACGCAGAGATCAGCCAGACGCTCTGCTCGCCGGGCTTCCCGTCCCAGCGGACCTCGTTCCACCGGAGATTCTCGTCCCCATCCCGGGGCACCGTAGGGCGCACGCGGACTGCCCCGAACGCCCGCGCCACTCGCTCCCCGGCGGCCTCGAGCGGGCGGTCGTAAAGGAGGACGCCTGCGGGCGCCTTCCCGGTGTCAAGGGCCTCGATCAGCCGGGAAGGGCCCTGCACGACTCCTTCCCGCGTGCCGGCGGCCCCGAGCAGAGCGTAGAAGGCGTCCTCATGGAGGCTTGCGACCCGAAGCCGGTACTCCACTGCTGCTGCGGGGAGCGGCCATGCCAGCGCCAGAGCCGAGATAGCTACCCACGTTCGAGGCCACCGCATCTACGACCACCTCACCTTCATCCTCGGGTTACCATTGCCCACAATCTATACCCCTCGGAAGGAAACGGCGAGCTTCTGGCTAGCACAGGGATCGTCAATCCGCTTGGAGATTTCCCCCTCTTCGGCCATGGCCCGAGCCTAGCCGGGAGGGGGAGTCAAATTTCAAAAATCTCGCCGAAGCGGTAATCCGGCTTCAGGTCCCAGTACCAGCTTCCGTCCTCCAGGAAAACCCGTCTGGCCCCAAGCTCAGCGAGCCTCCGTTTGAGGCCCGCCAGGACACCGGCAAAGAACCCACCCCGATCATAGAGAACTCGAGCATCCTCCACCATGTCCAGATAGATCGGCGTGTGAACTTCCGCCTCGCGTCGAGTCTTGAGGATGGGGCGGAACTCAGGATAGTAGTGCTGAAGTGCCAGCTCCTCCAGGACACCCTCCAGGGGGGCAATGGCCTTGTGAAAGAGATCGTAGCGCTTCCACCGGCTGCCCGGAAGCTCCTCACACACGATGAGGAGGTCGAGATCGGAGAGTTCCCCTGCCTCCCCTCGCGCCACCGAACCGAAGAGGATGACCGAGACTAGATTATCCCCGAAGAACTCTCTGAGGGCGCTCGCGAGAGCCTCCACCAGAACTGTCCGCCCGGGCTCGGGGGGGAGCGATCGGTAGGGAATCGCCGCCATCTCTCACCCCTCCAACAGCCGCTGGCAGCAGCGGAAGACGAACCGGGCCCGTTCCAGGGCCGTCTCGGCATCTTCCCTCAGGAAGAGATCGTCGGGAGGGATTCCCCGCGTCTCGTCTCCGTAAAAGCTTGGCCCTCGGTCCTCTGCCAGCTCAGTGGAGATCCGGCCCAGCTCCTCGATCTCGGCAGAAAACCAGTCCGGGAAGCGGGAAGCGTTCTCGCGAAGGATCCGGCTCACGTCATGAGTGCGGGCCGGCTCGATCCCTACAAAACGGAGGGCCGCTTTGAGCAAGAGCTCAACCACCTCCTGGGCCTCCCGGACGACGGTGGCAAACCGCTTGTCAGCGAGGAAAGCACCCAGGTGGCGAAAGCGCCCCTCGGCCTCCTGGAAATACCCCCTGGCGATCCGCTCGTTCGTCATCAGAGGGGTCGAGGGGTTCACTCCTGGGGGATGGTCATGAGGATCCGGGTTTCACCCCAATCCGTTTGAAGAGCTCACCCTCCTCCGCCATGAGCTCACTCTATCCAGGGGAAGGGGTAGAGTCAAGATCCCAGGAAAACAAAAGGGGCATGGGGTTCTTCCCCATGCCCCTTGGGTGCTGGGCTCGA
>CAYFIG010000298.1:2262-3016 GCA_964342905.1 uncultured bacterium | reverse complement strand
CCCCAGCCTCTCCTGCCGCACGGGTGCCCGCGCTGCGGGTTTCGGGAAGGCACCGTCACGATCAAGGAGCCATGAGCCCGACCCCGGCGCCACTCCCGACCCTGGACGACCTCGCCCGAGACCCGGCCCGGGCCGAGGCCCTCCCGCCGGAGATGGCCCGGGATCTTTTGGTCAAGGTGATCGGACTCCAGACCGTGCTCCTGGCCCGCGCCCTGAGCACTCCCGCCGGCGGGAACGGCCAGCCAGAGGGGCCGGGAGAGGACCGGCTTCTCACGGTGGCTGAGGCGGCCCAAAAGCTCGGCCTTTCGCGTGACTACCTCTATCGCCACGCTAAGGCGCTCCCCTTCAGTGTCCGCATCCCTCCGCGTCAGCTCCGCTTCTGCCTCCGTGGCATCGAGCGCTACATCCGCCAGCGGCAGGGGCGATGATTGTGCTGGCGGGAACGAAGCGGGTGGTCGCTCCGCGAGCTGGGCGAACGATCCGGGGTGTCCTACGTGACCATTCAACGCATCGAAGCGGGCACCATGAGCCCCACGGTGGCGACCCTGGAGAAGTTGGCCCGTGCGCTGGGGATTGCCGCCCGCGACCTGTTCCCTACGGAGAAACCGCGCAAGACAAAGGGGGGACGGCGATGAGAGGCATGGGGCGGGTATTCAGGCGGAAGGGAAGCGCGCACTGGTGGGTGGGCTACTACGTGAGGGGCCGGGAGATCCGCGAGTCCAGCGGCTCGCCAGATCGGAAGGTGGCCGAGCGG
>CAYFIG010000298.1:0-2252 GCA_964342905.1 uncultured bacterium | reverse complement strand
GGAAAGAGGTCGGCGCCGACCAGCTCGGCCTCAAACCCTTCGTAGGCCCGGCCCAGGAGAGGGTGACGGTGGAGGAGCTGCTCCAGGATCTCCTGACTGACTACCAGGTGCGGGGGCGGAAATCCCTCCCCGAGCTTCAGGGCCATCTCAAGGCCGTGCGGGCAGCCTTTGGCGACTGGAGGGCCGTTGAAGTGACGCCCGCCCGCATTCGCCAGGTGATCGCGCAGTGGCAAGCGAACGGCGCACACTGCGGCACTCACACGGAAAAGCCCGCCAGCGCCGCCACTATCAATCGGCGGCTAGCGGCACTCCAGCGAGCCTTTGCCCTCGCCAAGACGGGCAAGGGACGCGTGCTCGCCCTGGAAGGGCCGCTCCGCGCAATCATCGAGCGGCGGCTGAAGGCGCGGCGGCTCGACACGCCCCTGATTTTCCACCGTGACGGCCAACCGATCCGGGAGGTTCGGAAAGCGTGGGCATCCGCCTGCAAGGACGCCGGGCTCACCGGAAAACTCTTCCACGATTTGAGAAGGACCGGAGTGCGGAACCTCGTGCGAGCCGGGGCGCCGCAGTCCGTCGCCATGGCCATCAGTGGCCACCGGACGGCCTCGGTCTTCCGGCGCTATGACATCACGTCCGAGCAGGATCTCCGCGACGCGGTGAAGAAGGTGACGGCGTATGTGGAGTCACTGCCGACGACTCCCACCGTGACCCCGATTACAAAAGCGGCAGAAGCAGGTCTTCGGTGAGAACACGGACAGAACGCGGACAGTCGCGACCATTTAAGGGGATGGAGTGTTGCTAAGTGCTGGAATTACTTGGTGGAGGGTAAGGGATTTGAACCCTCGACCTCTGGAGTGCGATTCCAGCGCTCTCCCACTGAGCTAACCCCCCACGCGTTGGATTATAGCATTCGATGGCGCAGGATCAGCTACGCAGCGGTGACGTCCCCACCGTGAAGCAGACGAAGCTCACCAGCAATCCTGCCGACGCCAGTCCGAAGGGAAGGCTGTAGGAGCCCGTGAGATCGTACAGGAAGCCCGCTGCCGCCGGTCCGATGGCGGCACCGCAGCGCCACCCTAAGCCCAAAGCGCCGATAATAGCCCCGATCGCCCTGACGCCAAAGACCTCTGACGCGGCTTTCACGACCGCCGTGTCGCTGCCAGCCGCCCCCAGCCCAAACCCAATGATCAGGAAGTAGAGGACCAATGGAGGAGGCCCGGCCAATACGGCGGCGAGGGGGAGGAACTGCGAGACCAAACAGAACCAGAAGGTGGGTCTCGTACCAAGCCGGTCAGCCGCGAGACCGAAGGCTAGCCTCCCCGCGATACTGCTGATGCCGTAGATGCTCAACGCCAGGGACGCGCGTTCCAAGCTCACCCCTTGATCGGTCATGTAGGGCACGAGGTGGACCGTTACCATGATCAACGCGAAGCCGAGGAGGAGCCACGACACCAGGAGAAGCCACAGGCGGCGGTCCTCCAGGGCTTCCCGGAATGTTGCCCCCACCGGAACCAGCGAGTGTGAAGCCGCAAGGGAGGAAGCAGTTCCCTGTGGATTGGTCATGAACAGGCTTGCAGGAACGGCCACAGACCACACCAACCCGCCCATAAGGAGGTAGGCTGTCCGCCAGCCAAACGTGTTGATGAGGTAGGCAGACAGCGGCCCTCCGGTGACATAGGCGAGACTGAGACCCGCCAGGACGATACCCAAAGCAAGACCCCGCTGCTCCGTGAACCAGCGGGAAACTGTCGCTGTCGGCACGAGGTACATCCCTGACATGCCGACTCCGAGGAAGAACCCGAGCAAGAGGTAGAACTGCCACAGGGCGCTGATGGCCGAGGCAAGGAGATAGCCAGCGCCAACCAGGAGACCACTCAGGGCAAGCACTCGCCGGGGCCCGTAGCGGTCAGTGGCAGCGCCCACCCCAAACGCGATGGCTCCGCCGATAATCAGGTTGAGGGAGGCGGCTACCGAAATGGCCCCACGGCTCCAGCCGAATTCCCCGGAGAGGACAGGAAGGAAAACGCCGAACCCCGCGAAGGGGTTCCACACCCCGAACATGATGGCGAACGAGGCAGCGACAACCAGCCAACGCGGTTGAAGTTTCGTGGACCCGAACCTCTAACGGAGCGAGCGCACTCAGCGCTTGCTGGGGTCCTGCGCCGAGGTTCCGCGCAGGAGCGGGGTGAAGAGGTCAATGGGGATGGGGAAGAACGTGGTGGTATTCCGTTCCGAGGCCACCTCCCGCATGG
>CAYFIG010000297.1:0-3049 GCA_964342905.1 uncultured bacterium | reverse complement strand
GCGGGGATCTGCATGGACGCCGCGTCCTTGGCCTCCTTCACCAACTCGTCCACCGAGAGCCGGCACTGCCCCGGCATGGAGGGGATCGCCTCCCGAACACCGCGCCCGTGGACTGCGAAGAGCGGGTAGATCAAGTCATCCACCTGGAGCGTGGTCTCCCGGACCATCTTCCTCAAAAGTGGCAATTCGCGGAGTCGGCGCGGGCGAAATACTGGGTAGGGCATTGCTAACTCCTTTCCTCTCTGAAGTGGTCGATCAGGGCGCGGGCCAGCGCCGGGATCGTGTAGTCCCTCGGCATCACGCGGGTGGTGAGGCCGTATTCCGCTCCGGTCTGGGCAGTGATGGGACCGATGGAGGCGATCACCACGCCGCGCAGAAGCTCCTCGCGCTCACCCGGAGAGAAGAGCTCGGCGAAGTTTCTGACCGTTGACGAACTGGTAAAGGTGATCGCGTGGACGCTCCCGCTGCGGAGCGCCTGCCTCAGCCGATCAGCCCCGTCGCTCACCGGACGCGTACGATAAGCCGACACCTCAGTCACCCGGGCTCCCAGCTCCGCCAGGCCTCGCACCAAGAGGTCGCGCGCCTCGGCGGCCCGCGGAATCAGAATCCGGTCGCCGGGTCGGATCTCGGCGCGAAGCTGGTCCACCAGCGCCTCGGCCCGGTACTCCCCCGGAATCACCTCGGGCTTGAGCCCCCACTCGAGAAGGGCCTCGGCGGTTGCCGGGCCGATGGCCGCGATCCGAGTTCCTGAGAGGGCCCCGAGACCCTTTCCGCTGGCCTCCAGACGCCCCCTGAACATTTCCACTCCGTTCACGCTGGTGAAAATTACCCAGTGGAACGCGCCAAGCTCCCGGATGGCCAGATCGAGTGGTTCCCAGGACTCCGGTGGCTCGATCCGGATCGTCGGGAACTCCAGGACCTGGGCACCGGCCTCCTCCAGGAGCCGGGCGAAGCGGGCCGCCTGCTGGCGGGCGCGGGTCACAACGATCCGTTTTCCCGCCAGGGGTTTGACCTCAACGGTCACCTTGGACCTCATGGCTGCTTCCGATCAATCTCAGCGAGGAGCTCAGCAGCCCCGCGGGCCTTCAGGTCTTCGGCCAGCTTCTGGCCAAGGCGCTCACCTGCCTCGGGAGCGCCAGCCAACTCGGCCCGGATCACGCGTCGTCCATCCACGCTTGCCACGAGCCCGACCAGGTTCAGCTCGCCGTCCTGAACCCGCGCGTGAGCCGCTACCGGCGTGTGGCAACTGGCGCCCAAGTGCTGGAGGACCGCGCGCTCCGCCTGAGCTTGCCAGCGGGTTTCAGTGTGATCCAGTCCGCTGAGGAGTTCAAGCAGCGGGCGATCGCCCATTCTGGCCTGCACCGCCAGAATCCCCTGCCCCGCCGCCGGGACAAACTCCTCGGGCGGGAGCACCTGAGCCTGACCGGCGACGAGCCCGAGACGCCGAAGCCCTGCGGCCGCGAGGACCAGTGCGGCGTAGCGCCCCTCCTGAAGCTTTCTGAGGCGAGTGTCCAGGTTGCCTCGGATCGGCTCAACTCTCAGGTCGGGTCTCGCGTGAAGCAGAAGCGCCTGGCGCCTGAGGCTCGATGTCCCTACCACTGCCCCAGCCGGAAGACCGGCGATCCCGCCTCCCGTTAGGCTCAGCAAGACATCGCGAGGATCCTCCCGGGGAGGAAACGCCGCCAGACAGAGCCCTGGCGGAAGCGCGGCAGGCAGATCCTTCAGGCTGTGGACCCCCAGGTCCACCCGCCCCCCTAAGAGCGCCTCCTCAATCTCTTTCACGAACAGTCCCTTGCCGCCGAAGTCGGCGAGGGCTACCCGGGCGAGCCGGTCCCCCGAGGTTCTGATGGGGACGACCTCCACACGGCCGGTGGACGTGAGGGCCTCGAGGCGCTCCTTCACCAGTTCAGCCTGCCGGAGCGCCAGCGGGCTGCCCCGGGTCCCGACGCGAATGGTGGTCAGTGCTCGTCCTCCCGCCCAGCCAGGCCAAAGAGCTCGGACACCAGCACTGTCCATCGGCGGCCACGCCCGCTCCGGGACGACTCCCTCAGCTTCACGGTCGGGAGGTGCAGGATCTTATTGACGATAGCGCTCGAGAGCGCGTCGATGGCCGCCCGGGTCTCGGGCGAGGGATCATGAAGCCGCGCCAGCGCCTTGGCTACCTCGCCCTGCCGAATCGCTTCCAGCTTCGCCCGCAGCGAGACGATGGTGGGCACTACGTTTACATCTTGAAGGCGCGCGAGAAATTTGCCCACCTCCCGCTCCACCACCGCCTCGGCCTTCTGGGCCTCCCGGAGCCGCTCCCGGAGGTTGGCCTCCACCACCTGCTGGAGGTCGTCGAGGCCATAGCAGAAGACATTGTCCAGATCATTGACCCCGGGCTCCACGGCCCGCGGCACCGCGATGTCAATGAAAAAGAGCGGCCGGGAGCGGCGGGCGTGGAGGGCTCGTTGGACATCTTCCTTTCGGATGATGGGCTCCGGCGCCCCCGTGGATGTGATCACGATGTCGACCCGCCCCAGTGTCTCCCGCCACTGCTCAAAGGGCACCGCGGCGCCAGGCAGCAGTCGCGACAGCTCCTGCGCCCGACTCCAGGTTCGGTTGGCGACATAGAGGGGAAACACCCCCTGGTCCACCAGGTGCTTGGCCGCCAGCTCCCCCATCTTGCCCGCGCCCAGCAGGAGCACGCCCCGGCCCTCGAGCCCGCCGAAGATCTTCCGGGCCAGCTCCACCGCCGCGTAGGGCACCGACACGGCGTGGCGCGCGAGTTCCGTCTCCGTGCGTACCTTCTTCGCCACCGCAAAGGCCTGCGTCATCACCCCATGCAGCAGCGGCCCTACGCTCTGGCAGTGCTGGGCCAGCCTGAAGGCCTCTTTGATCTGGCCCAGAATCTGCGGCTCCCCTAGCATCATGGAGTCCAGGCTCGCGGCCACACGAAAACAGTGGCGGACCGCGTCGGCATCGGTCTGGGTATAGAGGCGCGGCTCCACCAGTTCCCACGCCACACCCCGCTGCTGACAGAGCCGGCTCCAGGCCAGATGCCGCGCTC
>CAYFIG010000296.1:0-3052 GCA_964342905.1 uncultured bacterium | reverse complement strand
CTCAGGACCTCCACGCCCTCGGCCTCAGAATCCGAGCCACCCGGTCGGGAGAGGCTCGAGGAGCCAGACCCGAAACATGAGGTAGAGCAGGCTGGTGGTGACGCCACCGAGCAGGATGGCGAGCGGCCACCGGTAGCCCCCCATCGCTCGGTAGAGCCCGGTCGAGACAAGGGCGGTGCTCCCGGTGTAGCCCAGGTAGGGAAGAATGAGCCAGTAGCCGGTGAGGAGGCCCGCCCCCCAGAGCATCCGGGCACGCTCGGTTCCCCGCGGGAACGTCACCTTTACCGACGGGAGCCAGGTGAAGGCGGCGGCTCCGCCCAGCAGGAACAGCGTGGCACCGACGATGATCGGGAACGTGTCGTCGCCCACGACGGCGCCGGCCACCATCTGCTCCCTGAGCGCGTACATTCGGCGGCCTTCCACGACGGCTAGGATCCCGAGCAGGATGAGGATCCCGCCCACCACCCTCCCATCCGACAGGCGTACGCCCCTCATAGGGTTCAGTCGCCGATCTCCACGCTGGCTGGTTCCAGCCGGTGAGGCTCGGGGGAGAGCCGGGTGAACCTCACGGGCTCAGTCCACACGCTCACGCCGCCGTCCTTCGCCTGGACCAGGACGTTCACGAGCCACTGCGAGTCCGGCTCAGGGAAGTCCTTCCGGTAGTGCGAGCCTCGGCTCTCCTTCCGCCCAGCGCCGAACGCCTGATCAAGCGCGCGGCGGTGAGCTGGCTCAGGAGGTTCAGCCAGTCCTGCCAGGCGAGGTTGTATGCCGGGCCTCCGGGGATCCCCACGCGCCATACCCGCTCGGCAAGCGCCTCGATCTCGTCCGCCGCGCTCCGGAGTCCCTCGCCGTCCCGAATCAGCCCAACCCGCTCCCACATGAGCTGCCGGAGTTGCGCCTGGAACGCGTACAGCTCCTCTCCCTCGCGGGCGACCAGCGGGCCAGCGAGCCGGCGGACGGTCTCGGTAGCCCGGATCTCGGAGACCTTGGGGAAGGACCGGCCCTCCACCCACTGAGCCATGGTATCGCCGGCGATGCCGCCGAAGACAGTGGAGTCAGCCACCCCGTTGCCGCCCAGGCGGTTGGCTCCGTGAACGCCCCCTGCATCCTCTCCCGCGGCAAACAATCCTTCTAGGGGAGTGCGGCAGTGCGGGTCAATGGCGACTCCTCCCATCATGAAATGGGCCGTGGGTCACCTCCACGGGCTCCCGCGCTAGGTCTTTGCCGAAGTCGCGACAGCGCTTGACCATCCCGCGGAAGTTCCGCTCCACGAAATCGGCGCCGAGGTGGGAGACGTCGATCCAGACTCCGCCGTTCCCCGTCCCGCGCCCTTCGAGCACCTCGGTGAAGGCGGCGCGAGCGACCAGGTCTCGGGTCGAGCGCTCGAGCCGCGCGGCGTCGTAGCGCGTCATGAACCGCTCTCCCAAACCATTCAGGAGCCGACCCCCTGCGCCCCGCAACCCTTCTTCGAGCAGCGCGCCGGTCATCAGCGAGTTGGGAATGACCAGCCCTGTGGGATGGAACTGGATCATCTCCATGTCCTTGAGCTGAGTGCCGGCCCGGTACGCGAGCGCGATTCCGTCAGCCGACTTGTCGGCTGAGCAGGCGATGACCTTGTACATGGTGGGGCCGCCGCCCATGGCCAGGAGCGTGGCCCGGCTCCGAGCCATGACGAAGCTCCCGCTCCGAATATCCAGGAGGAGGGCGCCACCGACCCGTCCCTCATCGTCCTGAAGGAGCTCTACGGCCCGGTGGTCCTCCAGGGCCTGGATCGCCGGGCGCCGCCAGATCTGCTCGGTCAGGCGGTTCATAATCTCGATGCCAGTGAGATCCCCCTTGTGGATGGTCCGATCGTGGGACTGCCCGGCGAACGGCTTCTGGTGAATCCGTCCATCCGACGTGCGGTCGAAGAAGCAGCCGTAACCAGATTCAAGCTCGAGCACCCGCTTGGGCGCCTCGGTGACCAGCGTCCAGACCAGCTCCTGGTCGTTGATCCACCCGCCGCCCCTGAGCGTGTCGAGGAAGTGGGCCTCCAGCGAATCCGGAGGGCTGAGCACCGCGTTGTAGCCGCCCTGGACCATCCGGGTGCATCCCGCGCGGCCCAGGAGCCCCTTGACGACGAGGGTGATGGAGAGCCCCGGCCCCTAATCAGCCGCGTGAAGCGCGGCGCAGAGCCCGGCTCCCCCAGCCCCGAGGATCAGGATGTCAGTCTCGATGGTCTCCATCTTAGCCCCATGGGACCGCACGGCTACTACGACATTCGGTAGGTAGAAGGATCGGGCTGGAACGGGCGAGGCAACCACAGCGGGCGCCTGAGCCCTCCGGGGCCGGGCGCCGGGCGCGTCAGCGTGAGCCACTCCCGATACACCTCGAAGGCCTTGCCGGTGTCCACGAAGACATCGCCGTAGCGATCTTCTGAGCCGGGGCGTTCCACGCGCACCTTCTGGTGCCAGCAGTGCTGGCCGCTGACCGGGTCCGGTTGGACCGGAAAGGTGAGGTTCTGATGGACCCCCGCGTCCTCCCACCAGATCCGCTCCGAGTCAGGGTCATCGCTCTTGAAGGGCCGGATCCCGTGGATCTGGCGCATGAACCATTTGCCTGGCCCCACCTGCTTCAAATCCACCAGAGCCGTGGACCAGCGCTCGCCGCCCATGTCTTCCTTAAGCCGCCAGCGCCCCAGGTGGTGGGAGCAGGCGATGATCCCGGGCCGGATCGCCTCGGTGACCCAGACCTTGTCAACGAAGTAGCCGATCTCGGTCGAGACCTTGAGGAGGTCACCGGTTTTCACTCCGAGGCGTCGCGCGTCCTCGGGATGAATCCACAGCGGATTAGTGTGGGAGATTTCGTAGAGCCACTTCGCGTTCCCCGACCGGGTATGGATCAGGGTCGGCAGCCGAAAGGTCGGTAGGAGCACCATCTCCCCGTTCTCCCGGTCGATCTCGGACCAGTGCACATGGCTCTTGATGTAGCCCGGGACCGCCTGCTCGGGCCACCCCCACTCCTTCAGGGTCTTCGAGAAGAACTCGAGCCTCCGCGACGGGGTCGGAAAGCC
>CAYFIG010000295.1:2397-3087 GCA_964342905.1 uncultured bacterium | reverse complement strand
TCGTCAGCTTTCGAGTAACCGGCCCTGGCCAGCTCCTGGGCGGGCTTGACGCCGAAGGAGAGGAGAAACTGGCCAGCCGCGTGGAACATGTTGACGCCCGTGGTCGGCAGGGTTGAGGCAATGACTCGGAGAATGCGCTCGGCGTCGCCAGGGACAAAGAGAGGATCAGGAGACTGGCAGGCGAAGACGGTGACCGCGCTCTGTTCTAGCTGACAGCCCCGCTCTACATGGAGCGGCTCCCAAGGGCTATCTCCCTCGTTCTCCGCCACGCAGAAGAGATACTTGGCCGGTTGCCCCTGGCTCGACATATCGGTCTCGCCAGGAAGACCGCCGCCGATGTTCCAGAGGATCAGGCGGACCGCGCGGCCCACGCAGGCGTTGGCTCTGGAGCCGCCACCGAAGACCCCTTCCTGGGCGTTGAAGCCGAGCGCTTTGACAATGGGCCCGTTGACGATTACCAAAGGCGCGCAGGGATTGGTGGTGCACTGGACGCCGTGGAGGTTGAACTCGGGCTCCAGCATGGCCTCGAGCGCCGCGATCACCACCGGCACGTGCTCCAGCCCGCACCCCGCCATGGCGCAGTTCACGGCGATCTGCTCGATGGTGGCGATCCCGTCTTTGGGAGGGACTACGCCGACCACCTCCTGGAGGTCGCGGCCCAGGTAATCCGCCATCGCCTCGCGCGTCAGG
>CAYFIG010000295.1:0-2387 GCA_964342905.1 uncultured bacterium | reverse complement strand
AGCGGCCGCATGGGCGCCGTGGTCACCCCCGGCCCGGGCAGCGGGCTCGACGTCAATTCGATCATCACGCAGTTGATGGCGATCTTCTCCATGGTGGCCACGCCGTTTTTGGGGGCCACCACCCCCACAACCTCCTGGGGGTCGCGGCCCAGGTAATCCACCATCGTCTGGACCCGCTCTTCTGTCGGCGGAGCAACCACGAGTCCATCAGTCCAGCCCTTCTGGCAGGCCAGCTCGTACCACTCCCAGAAGTCCGAGACCTCCTGAACCGGCGACCTTACCTTCGCCATCTCGATTGATCCCTCTTCAGGGCTGACAGTGCTAGCGTGAAGTCAAGGCGGCGAGGACGCGCTCGAGGCTCCACTCGGCCAAGGCGCGCGCCTCCTTGGTGAGGTTCCCGCCCTTGGGCGCCGGCTCCACCAGGAGAGGCAGATCCGGAAGCCCCATCGCGGCCGCGTGGTTGCGGGCCGCGCGCTCGAAGGTGTCGTGGCTGATCGTGATCGTCGGCTTTCCCTGAAGCTCCAAGTCCACCGCGTCTTGCACGGACGCGTAAGTGCAGGACCCTCAGGCCGCCTCGCCGTTAATGACCACGTCGGCCCTGGCCACCAGCTCGGCAATCTGCTCCTTGGGCGCGGGCTTAGAGATGCTGGGTTTCTTGAGCCAGAGCGTGCCGGCCACGCGGTACCGCTGCTCCAGGAAACTTTTCAGCTCCTCCATGAGGGGATACATCCTGAAACTGCCGTCTTCCTCGCGGCGCCCCCATCCGTCCAGGAAGCCGATCACCTTCCCGGTGAGGGCCGAGGGACGGGGCGCCAGACGCACGCCTTCGCTCCGGTACGTGGTGTGCGGCAACACGACTCTCATGGCTTCGCCTCCTCCGTTGCCAAAAGGTTGATCTGACCATAGCACCGAGACTGTTTGCAGTTCAAGCAGCTCCCCTCAAGAAGATGCTTCCATGCCCTCAGGACACGCCCTCGAGTGGCACGTTAGATCTTAAAGAGCCTGGCGGCGTTCTCGCCCAGAAGCTTGCGCTTCACCCCATCGGAGAGGTCGCCGCGGGAAGCGATTGCCTTCACGGAATCCGGACAGATGCAGTCCCAATGCGAATAGTCCGAGGCGTAGAGGAGACGGCCCTCGCCGACCGTCTCGGCCACGTAGGGAATCGTCATCTCCTCGGGCTCCACCGAGTAAAAACACTGCTCGCTCCGCATGACCTCCAGCGGATCACGCTTCTGCCAGGGGAGCTGCTGCGGGAGCAGCTCCCAGTGCTCGTGGAGACGGTCCATGACCCACGGCACCCAGCCGGCACCCCCTTCCATGAAGGCGACGCGGAGGCGGGGGAAGTGCTCCAGGATCCCGCCCGCGGCAAAACAGCTCACCGCAATCATCAGGTCGAGGGAGTAGAACGCGTGCTTGAAGACGTAGCGATCGAAACGGTCGATGCCTGAGGCGTTGGTGGAGACGATGTGGACGCAGACCGGCACGTCCAGGGCCTGGGCTTCCTCCCACACAGGGTCGAAGCGCTCTTCCGAAAGCAAGCGGCCATGAATGTTTGGAAACGCCACGAACCCGACCATCCTGAGCTCCCGCACCGCCCGGCGAAGCTCGAGGCGTGCGGCCGCAGGATCCTGAAGCGGGAGGACGGCGATCCCCTTGAGCCGGTCAGGGGCGTAGCGGCAGTACTCGGCCAGCCAGTTGTTGTAAGCCTCGGAGATGGCGCACGCGAGCTCGGGGTTCTCCACGCTCGATGCGGCGCCGAGACCAACGAAGGTCCCGAACAGGACCGCGACGTCAATCCCCTCCTCGTCCATGTCCGGGATCCGCTTGGCCGGGTCCCACTGCCCTTCCCGCTCCCAGCTCCAGCAGTGAGACGGCTTATGCGGCTCCGGCCAGAGGCCGAGGGCCCCGTAGAAGTCCCGCCGGGTCGGCCAGGGCTTGCGCTCGACGATGAAATGCCGGTCGCCGTCGGGAAGAGTGACCCAGCCAGGCGCGTCCTTCTTGAACTTTGCGGGGAGGCGCGCTCCCCAGTCCACCGCGTGCTCCAGTACATGCCCGTCAGCGTCGATGACGCGATACGGAAGCCTCATGGCTTCTTCCTCCTGGCGCGTCCGCTCCTAGGCCTCCAAGTTCAGATGTCCTCCCGATGGAACCAACTCTCAAGGGCTTCGTCGCAATAGATCGTCAGGATCCGGGCGTCCTCAAGCTCGACCCTGAACCAGCGCCGGACCCCTTCGCCGGGTTCCAGTCCTGTCTCCACCCACATCTGGCGCACCGCCTTCACCCGGATGGCTTCTCGGTCCACACGAACGGCCACCGGGCGCTCTTCCCCTCGCGCGCCCGCGTAGGAGATGACGTTAACGGGGCGGTCCACTGCTCTCTCCGGTCGC
>CAYFIG010000294.1:1049-3088 GCA_964342905.1 uncultured bacterium | reverse complement strand
ACCGGCGCCGAGGAGCCGCTGGTCAACATCTTCAGCATGCCGGGGCTCATCTTCGTGGTTTCCCTCTACACCCTCCCCTATGTCTTCATTATGATCGCCAACACCCTGGAGTTGATTGCCTCCGACCTCGAGGAAGCGGCCTCAATGCTCGGGGCCGGCCGCCTCCAGGTCGCGCTGACAATCACCCTTCCCATGGTGGCCCCTGCCATCCTGAGCGGCTTTATCCTGGCCGTGCTCCAGGCGTTGGCCCTGTTCGGCTCGCCGGCCATTCTGGCGCTCCCCGCCGGATTCCACACGATCACGACCCAAATCTGGGCCCTCTTCCATTACCCGCCGAAAGTGGAGATGGCCGCGGCGTTCTCCATTCCATTGCTGCTGGCCACGGCGCTCCTCCTGCTCATGCAGAAGAAGCTCCTCGGGCGGCGCGGCTACGCCTCTGTCGGCGGGAAGGGCGGCCAGCGGCGCAGAATCGCGCTTGGAGTCTGGCGCTACCCGGCGCTCCTCGGTTGCCTGGCGGTCATGGCCTGCTCGATCTTCCTGCCCTACGGAATCCTGGCCAAGGCCGCCTTCGCGCGGGCCTGGGCGCAACCGATGACCTGGGAGAACTTCACCTTGGCAAACCTCCGGTTCACCTTCTTCGAGTACAGCGCGACCCGCGCCGCCATCCTCAATACGCTCGAGCTGGGGATCATGACGGCGTGCGTGGGCGCGGGGCTGGCCGCGCTCCTGGCCTACATCTCGAATCGGCGGATCATCTTCGGTCACCAGTTCCTGGCCTTCCTGGCGTTGGCTCCCGTGGTGATCCCGGGCGTCGTCCTCGCGGTCGGGCTCTTCATCGCGTACACGAGACCGCCGCTTCTCCTTTACGGGACCCTCTGGATTTTGTTCGTCGCTTACGTCACCAAGGAGATGCCGGTGGGCTACTCCCAGTCTGACGCGACCTTCCGCGGGATCCACCCCGAGCTGGAGGAGGCCGGACGGATCCTCGGCGCGGGACGCCTCAGGGTCCTCAGAGAGATCACGGCCCCGCTGGCCCGGAGCGGCATCATCGCCACCTGGTGCTTCATCTTCATCGGGGTCATCCGGGAGCTATCGGCTTCGATCATTCTGTTCACGCCGAGCACGAAGGTCATGTCGGTGGTGATCTTCGACCTGAAGGAGGAAGGCCAGTTCGGCGCGATCGCTGTCCTGGGCCTCTTCATGCTCGCCATGACCTTCGCCACCGTCGTGCTGATGCAGACCGTGCTCGGGCGCGACTTCCTGGGAGCGAAGGAGTAGCCCGATGCCGGGGGTCCTCATCAAGGATCTGACCAAGCGGTACGGCAACGCCACCGCCGTGGACGGGCTCAACCTCCAGGTGAAACCGGGGGAGCTCGTCGCGCTGCTCGGGCCGTCGGGGTGCGGCAAGACGACGACGCTCCGCCTGTTGGCGGGGTTCCTCAAGCCTGAAGCCGGTGAGATCTGGGTCGGCGACCGCTGCCTCTCCTCGCCGGCCACGGTAGTCCCGCCGGAGCGGCGGCGGATGGCCATGATCTTTCAGAGCTACGCCCTCTGGCCGCATATGACCGTGGCGGAGAACGTGGCCTACGGCCTCCGCTTCAAGAAAGGAATGTCCAAGGCCGACAGGGAGCGGCGGGTCAAGGAGATTCTCAGGGTCGTCCAGCTCGCCGGCTTCGAGTCCCGCTACTCGGGCGAGCTTTCCGGCGGCCAGCAGCAGCGGGGGGCGGTGGGGCGGGCGGTCGTGGTGGAACCCGAGATTCTCCTCTTAGACGAACCTCTGAGCAATCTCGACGCAAATCTCCGAGAAGAAATGCGTTTTGAGATCCGCCGGCTTCACGAGGCGTTTGGGATCACCACCCTCTATGTGACCCACGACCAGGCAGAGGCCATGGTGATCTCTGACCGGATTGGCGTCATCCAAAAAGGGCGGGTGGTCCAGGTCGGCACCGCGCAAGAGCTCTTCGAGCAGCCGCGAACGCGCTTCGTGGCCGAGTTCATCGGAAAGACCAACCTCGTGGATGGCATCGCCGCCGAGCCTG
>CAYFIG010000294.1:0-1039 GCA_964342905.1 uncultured bacterium | reverse complement strand
ATGCGAGGGAACTTGCGCTTGCGGGTTGCCTCAGCCGACATCAGGCCCGGGACCGCGGTGGCCATTTCCATTCGCCCGCACCAGATCGAGCTGATGAGAGATCATGATCCGGCCCATCCCCTCCGGGGAGGCGGGGAAAACCTTCTGAGGGGCACGATCCAGCGGGTCAGCTACCTGGGGGACGAGGTGGACTACCAAGTCCAGGTGGAGGGAGGCGACATGCTCCTGCGCGTGGCGGCCCCGCCGTCGCTGCGTTTCCAGGCAGGAGACGCCGTCAGCCTGGCCGTACCGCCGGCCGCCTGCATCCCGCTGACCGAAGGAGGAGAGTGAACGCGTTGCGAACTGCTGACTAAAGTAGTACCCTAGCGTCCTAGACAAGCGGGAGCTCGGGGAGCCGGGCTGAGAGGGTGGCTGCGTGCCACCGACCGCCTGAACCTGACCTGGGTAATGCCAGCGTAGGGAGGCGAAGGAGACGCGAGGGCCGCTGGGTTACCCCGGCGGCCTTTCATTTTCGGGAGATTTTCGGGAGAAAGGAGTCACGAGATGGCGAAGACCCTGACTGAGCGACCGGTCTTTCGCAAAGTCTATGTGAACGGCGCACGCCCGGGAGTTCGAGTCCCGATGCGTGAGGTCCTGCTGACCCCGCCCAACCCCCCGATCCGCCTCTACGATCCCAGCGGCCCTTACACCGACCCGAACTACCAGGCAGACCTGAAGCGGGGCCTTCAGCCCTTGAGGCTTTCCTGGATCCTGAGCCGGAACGACGTAGAGGAGCTTATCGAGCCCACGTCATCCTTTCGGAAACAGCGCGAGGCTGACCCGAAGCTCGCCGATATCCGCTTCCCTGCCCTCCGGAAGCCGTTCAGCGCTAAGCCCGGAAAGCGCGTAACCCAGATGCACTACGCCCGGCTGGGCGAGATCACGCCGGAGATGGAGTTCATCGCCTTGCGAGAGGGCGGCTCCCCCGAGTTCGTCAGGGACGAGGTCGCGCGTGGCCGCGCCATCATCCCGGCCAACATCAACCACGCCGAGTCCGAGC
>CAYFIG010000293.1:327-3094 GCA_964342905.1 uncultured bacterium | reverse complement strand
TCCAGGATCACCACCTTCGGCGCCAGGAGCGGGTGGGCGATTCCGTCCTTCCGGCGTTTTGCCTCGTCGGTGCCCCCTGCGTTCGGGGTGTGTTCGCCCGCTGAGAGAGTGGTGGTGATGGCGATGTGGGGGACGGGCAGGGTCTTCGCGAACGGGCGTTTCGGGCCGTGTGCAGTGGGAAAGCGCGTGCTGTAGAGATTGAATTCGTCCTCGCGCGTGATCCCCTCGGCCAGGGCGAGGGCCACGCCCTTGGTGGTGTCCACCGGGCTCCCGCCTCCGAGGCTGATGAGGCAGTCGGCCTTGGCCTCCGCCGCCGCTCTGGCGGCCTCCACAACGCGGCTCCGCGGCACGTGCTCGCCCGCTCGGGGGTACACGCCGGAGAGTCGCGGGCCGAGCAGCCCCTTCACCCGGTCGAGAAGCTCGGTCTTGGTGGCGATGGTCTGTCCCGTCACAACAAAGGCGCGCTGGACTCCGAGCCGATCCATCTGCTGCGGCAGGTTGGCGAGTGCCCCCGCGCCGTAAATCACGCGGTCTACCGGCAGGTAAACGAATTCGCGCGTCATGGGGCCTCCTTCTTCCTCAAAAACTCGCCCACGACCCGGGCGAAGGGCTCAGGTTGGTCGCCGAGGACGGTGTGGCCTGCCTCCGGCATCTCCACCAGGCGGCCGTCGCGGAGGGTCTCCAGCATGCGCTTCGCGATCTCGGGGGAGAGAACGTCGGACTCGATGCCCCGAACGATCAGCGTGGGGCAGGTGATGCGGGCGAGATCCGGCCAGAGGTTCGGGATATCCCGGGTTCCCTCCCGGGTCTGATCGCGGAGGACCTTGTCGTACTTCCAGGTGAGCTTGCCGTTCGGCAGCCGGTTGAAGCTCCATTTGGCGCGGTGGCGGAGAAGCGATTCGGAGTAGCGGGGGGCGGCGGCTCGCAGAAGCTGATACGCCTGCTCCTCTGATTCCAGCTCCTCGGGAACCTTTGACACGAATGTCCGGATGCGGGTGAGCCCCTCGAGGGCAATCTCTGGGCCGATGTCAACCAGGACGAGGCGCTCCACTCGGTCCGGATAGGCGCCTGCGTAGGCGATGGAGACCCGGCCACCCATCGAGAGACCGATGAGGCTGAACCGACCGGGGCACACGGCATCGGCAAACGCCGCCAGATCACGAGCCATGGAGGCGATCCGGTAGTCGCCGTCAGGCGCCCGGTCACTGTCCCCGTGGCCTCGCTGGTCCAGGGCGAGGACCCTGAAGCGATCCGCCATAACCTCGGCGAAGTGGTCCCAGGTGCGGGCGTGGCCAGTGAAGCCGTGGAGGAGGACGAGGGGCGGGGCTTGGGGAAGCCCCCACTCGAGGTAGTGAAACCGGAGCCCGTTCAGCGTGATCCAGCGGTCGGGGGTATGAGTCATGAGTGCTCCCTCGGGGGAGGCGCGAGGATTGTATGCCCCTGCTCGAGGCAGTGTCAAGGCGACAGGATCACTGCGCGAATTGGAGCCTGGGCGACGAACGCGCTCTGTGCTATAAAGGAGCGCATGGGAAAGAAGAGCCAGGCGTTGATCAAGCGGATGAAGCAGGCCCGAGGGTACCTCTACCCCGAGTGGGAGCTGGGCGCTACGCGTAAGGAAGTGCTGGGAGCCTTCGAGGCGACGATCGTTCCGGGCGGGGCAGTCACCTTCCTGAACGGCCTTCGAGCCCTCGCTCAGGTTGAACGGAAGGAACGAGAGAGCAGGGGAAACACACCTCGCGCGCCCGGGAGGGAGGCGTGATGGCGGGACGTCCCCGGATGTACCGCGGCGACAAACGGCGCAAGGAGGTAGCCAGGAAAGCGCAGCAGGAGGCGAAGCGTCAGCGGCGCCTCGAGCGAGCAGCTAGCGGGCAGTCGGGACCGGAGATCGAGGAACTCCCACCGGCAGGCGCTCAGGCTCAGGAGCCCATCGAGTACGTCTGGTTCTCCCCCAGCCGCAACCGAACCCTGGCTATGCCGACCACCTCACGCCCGGCCACTAACGCGCCGGACGACTGGATCCTGCTGACCGAGCCTCCCAGCCCTCCGTCCGGCTAGTAACGGAACAGGGAACGCACTCGGACCCGGACCGGCTCCAGCCGGAGCAGCAGCAACACCCAGCCGAACGGCAGGATAACTGCGGCCGCCATCATCCAGAGGGTTCCGTTCTTCCAGAATGCCCGCCGGACCTTCAACTCATCCCGTAGCGGTGTGACGATCAGGCTCACGCGGCATTCTCCCCCTTGCTTAGTCACCGAGCAAGGAAGATGCCAACAGAGAGGCGGGGAGCGCTTGATGATTAATTTGTGATGGTTAGGGTGATATTCTGGACGGCTTTGGCTTGAGCGCGTTCAGTTTGGTTGCCGCACTGGCATGGAGAAATGACAGCCTGTCAGAGTCTCGAGGATTAGGACTGAGTGACGGTGACGATCAGGCCGATTTCGGCCAGGATGTTGCCGACCCGGACGCATTCCTGCTCGGTCCCCACCTTCACGACGGCCTTGCCGGTGTTATGGACGCGCCAGGCGATCTCCCAGCCTTCGGCCTCCGAGCAGCCGATGGCCTTCATGAGCTGGCGCACGACCTCCTCGAAGGTGTGGCAGTCGCAGTTGTGGAGGATCGTCATCCACGGCGGGCCGACCGCAGATTCGACCTCATCGACAACGTCCGGAGCTGGTCGCGTCAATCCCATCGTTGCCTTCCCGGTTCCGACGGGAGCGCTTTACCCCTTGATCTCGCGGAGCAGCTCCCGAGCGATCAGGAACTTCAT
>CAYFIG010000293.1:0-317 GCA_964342905.1 uncultured bacterium | reverse complement strand
TCAGCACCCCCTGCGTCTGCGGGTCCACGATGTCGGCCGCCAGCGTCCGCCCGACGGTTTCCTTCATGTCGGCCTGCTCGCGCGGCGTGATCGTCTCGACCCCGCAGAAGAAGTCGAGGATCTCTTCGTCGGAGCCGGCGCCGATCCGCATGAGCCGGGCGTTGCGAAAGATGGGCTGAATCGGGAAATCCGTGGTGTAGCCGATCCCGCCCAACACCTGCATCGCGTCATCCACTATTTTCCAGACCGCGTCGGCCACGAAGAGCTTGGTCACTGCCGACTCGCGCTGGGCCGGAATGCCAGCCTCGATCATCTTA
>CAYFIG010000292.1:0-3111 GCA_964342905.1 uncultured bacterium | reverse complement strand
TGAGCCCCACGCCAAGGATAGCGACCAGGGAGAGGGCCAGGAGGAAGCCGGGGAAGGAGAGGAGGATATCGGCAAAGCGCTGGATGATCAGGTCCGTGCGTCCTCCCTGGAAGCCCGAGACAGCTCCCAGCGGCACCCCCACCGCCAGGCCGACTCCGACAGCGAGGAAGCCGATGAGCAGGGAGAGCCGCCCGCCGTAGAGGATTCGGGCGAGCATGTCGCGACCAAGATGATCCGTCCCGAGGGGATGCGCCACCGACACGGGCCGGAGCACTTGAGAGAGGTCCTGGCGCACGGGATCGTAGGGCGTGAGCAGGGGCGCGGCGAGAGAGAGCGCCAACAGCATCGCCAGGAGCCCCAACCCCACCAGCGCAGCTCTGTGACGGCGGAAGCGCTGCCACCCCTCCAGGAAAAGCCGGAGGCGCGGCCAGTGGATGGCGAGCAACGGCGGCTCAGCCGTAATGGATTCGAGGGTCGATGACGGCATAGAGGAGATCCACGAGCAGATTGGTCAGGATGAAGAGGAACGAGAAGACGAGCACGATCCCCTGCACCATCGCATAATCGCGCGAGAAGATCGAGCCCACCAGCAGCAGCCCCATCCCCGGCCAGCCGAAGACCGACTCGGTCAGCACCGCCCCGCCGAGCAGCGTGCCGAACTGGAGCCCGACCACGGTGATGATCGGGATCAGCGCGTTCTTCAGGGCATGGCGGGCAACCACGAAGGTCTCGCTCACGCCCTTCGCCCGCGCCGTCCGGACATAGTCCTGCCCCAACACTTCGAGCATGCTCGACCGGGTCATCCGGGCGATGAGGGCCACCGAGAAGGCGGCCAGGGTGAGCGACGGCAGGACGAGGCTCGCCGCGCCCTCGGAGCCCGCGGCGGGCAGCCAGTTCAGGTTGACCGCAAAAAGGATGATCAGCATCAGCCCGAGCCAGTACACCGGCATGGAGACGCCGAAGAGGGTCGTGAGCGAGAGGAGGTAATCGAATCGCGAGTACGGGCGGGTGGCGGCGAGCGTCCCCGCGATGATCCCGAACACCGCGGCCAGGCCCGCGCTGACGAAGGCGAGCTGCAGTGTCCGCGCGAGTCGGGGCTTCAGCTCTTGAATCACGGGCTCGGAGGTGCGCGCCGACTTACCGAGATCGCCTCGGACCAGGCGGGAGAAAAAGATGCCGTACTGCACGTAGAGGGGTCGGTCCAACCCCAGCTCGACCTGGATGCGCTGGATGTCCTCCTCGCTTGCCAGGAGACCGGCGATCACGCGCGCCGGGTCCCCGGGCAGGAGGCGCACCATCAAGAAGACGATGACCGAGACACCCAGGAGGGTCATGACCGAGGCCACGAACCGCTCGGCGAGATACCGCCGGAAGAAGTTCATGGCCCCGGTCCCGCTACTGACGCGAGGCGCTTACTGGGCCGGCTGCGCGTAGACGGCGTAGAACTTCTCGTTGGGGATCGAGCCGACGTCCTTGACCTTTGCCGAATAGACGATCGGGAAGCGCTGGACATAGAGGAAGATCCACGGGGCATCGGCCCACACCTTCTTCGAGATCTGGCAATAGAGGTCCTTCCGCTTGTCGGAATTCGACTCGCGATCGGCAGCCAGGATCTGCTCGTCCACTTTCGGATCCTTATAAAAAGTGGTCTCCAGCCCGGCGGGCGGGGCGTACGTGGAGAGGAACTGAAGCACCTGCTGCGCGGCATCGAGGAAGGCAGGGGCCCAGCCGAGCAGGTGAAGCTCGGTCGTGTTCCCCTTATCGGCCGGCGTCAGGATCGTCTTGATATACGTCGGCCAGTCCATGGTCTGCAGCTGGGGCTCCAACCCGACCTCGCGGAGGTAGCCGGCGATGGCTTGCGCGACCTCCTTGTCCTGGGTGTAGCGACCCGTCGGATGGATGAAGGAGATCTTGGTCCCCGGCTTGACTCCCGCCGCAGTGAGCAACTGCTTGGCCTTGGCCGGGTCGAACTCGTAGGTACCGACCTTGCAATAGCCGAAGAGGCTGGACGCCATGGGGGCATCCATGGCGTCCGCCGCGCCAAAGAGGATGCTGTTGATGATCGCGGTCTTGTCCACGGCGTAGTTGAGCGCCTGGCGCACGCGCGCGTCGCTGAACGGTGCCTTGGTCGTATTGAACGCGATGAAGATGGTCCTGTCGCTGGGGGCGAGGAGGACTTTCACCCCGGGGTTCCGGCTCAATGCCGGGAGATCGGCGAGGGGCGGGAGGATGATCAGCTCCACCTGACCAGCCAGGAGAAGACTTTCCCGGGTGGCCTCTTCCGGGACAATCCGGATGAGCACGGTATCGTAGTACGGCTTCCTCCCCCAGTACTTGTCGTGCTTGGTCACGGTGATGCTCTCACCCCTCTTCCGCTCCTTGAACGCGTACGGTCCGGTGCCCACCGGGTGAACGATATTCTTGTAGTCGTTGCCCTGCTTATCCGCCGAGGTGGGGGAGACGATTCCGGCCGTCGTCCACGACAGCGCGCTGATAAACGGTGCCGAGGGACGGGTCAGGGTCACCCGGACCGTGGAAACGTCAACCGCGTCTGTCTTCTCAATCGGGTATGGGGCCCGGATCGGAACCCGGACGCCGGGGTCCTTCAGGCGATCGAAGTTCCACTTTACGGCCTTCGCATCGAAGGCTGTCCCGTCGTGGAAGGTCACTCCCTTGCGGAGCTTCAAGGTGTACTCCAGCCCGTCGGGGGAAACCTTCCAGCTCTCGGCCAGCATCGGGCGAACCTTCCCCTCTTGGTCGAGGAACGTCAGCGTCTCCACGACGTAGTCCACCATGTTCGCCACCGTGGTGGTGGTCATCTGCACCGGGTCCACGGTGTCGGGATCCACCCCTACAGCAATCCTGAACGTGCCCGCCGCAGAGGCTGGACCGGCCGGCACCCCGGCCATAACGGAACCGATCATCATGAGGACCAAAACCGCCAGAGCCAGACGCCTGATCATGACTGTCTCCTTCTTGAGCTTCGGTTTAAGGGATTCAAATCAACCAGCCTCGCGCCGCTCAGCCAACCGGGTCGTCATCGTTCTGGTGGGAAAGAGGGCTCGATTGTATACTCAGCGTGACCCGCAATCAACGGCCCGCCCAGAGGGA
>CAYFIG010000291.1:1134-3115 GCA_964342905.1 uncultured bacterium | reverse complement strand
CAGGAGCCCCCGGAAGAACCCCGGGAAGCAGCTCACGTTGTTGATCTGGTTCGGGTAGTCGGAGCGCCCGGTCGCCATGACCCGCACGTGGGGGCCGGCCTCTTCAGGCATGATTTCGGGGATCGGGTTGGCCATCGCAAAGACGATCGGGTCTCGGGCCATCCTCTTGATGTCTTTCACAGTGACTACCCCGGGACCGGAGAGGCCAATGAACACGTGAGCCCCGGCGAGAGCGTCTCCCACGGTCCCCGTGAGGCGCTTGGGGTTCGTGTGCTCGGCGAACCAGGCCTTCATCGGGTTTATGTTCTCCTTGCGGCCCTTGTAGAGGATGCCCGACCGGTCGCAGCTAATGATGTGCCTCACCCCGACCCGCATCAGGAGCTTGGCCGTGGCGATCCCCGAGGCCCCCGCGCCGGTGAACACCACCTTAATGTCCTGGAGGCGCTTCTTGACGATCTTCAGCGCGTTCAGGAGCGCTGCAAGCACCACCACCGCAGTGCCGTGCTGATCGTCGTGGAACACCGGGATGTCCAGCTCCTTCCGGAGCCGCTCCTCGATGGTGAAACAGCGGGGGGCGGAGATATCCTCCATGTTGATCCCCCCGAAGACGGGAGAGAGGGCCTTGACGATGCGGACGATCTCGTCTGGGTCTTTGGTGTCCAGGCATACCGGAAACGCATCCACTCCGGCCAGCTCCTTGAAGAGAAGCGCCTTGCCCTCCATCACCGGCATGGCGGCCTTCGGGCCGATGTCACCCAGCCCCAGCACGGCCGTGCCGTCGGTGACGACCGCCACGCAGTTCTGCTTGATCGTGAGGGTGTAGGCTTTCTCCGGATCCTCGTGGATGGCCATGCAGACGCGGGCCACCCCGGGGGTGTAGGCCATGGAGAGGTCGTCACGGGTCTTGACCGCCATCTTGCCCCTGACCTCGATCTTGCCGCCGATGTGCATGAGGAAGGTCCGGTCCGACACGTTGACGACCTTCACGCCGGCGACCGACCTGAGGCGCTCGACCACCTGGGCGCCGTGCTTATCGTCACGGGCCTTGAACGTGATGTCCCGGGTGACGGTGGTTGCTCCGACCTGCACCAGATCGATCGCGCCGATATCGCCGCCGCTCTTGCCGATGGCGGAGGTTACCTTGCCGAGCATCCCGGGGCGGTTCAGGATTTCGAGCCGGACGGTGAGACTGTAGCTGGCACTGGGAACACCGCTCATGGCGGGTCCTCCTCTTCCTTGACCCTTCCTAGCGTGAGATCATAGCAGACTGCGGCTGAGCCCGCTCGCGCTGATTTGCGGTGATCCCGAGTCCCGCCTTGACAAAGCCAGAGGCCCCCCGTACTCTCGACGCCAAAGGTCCTGATCTCCGAGGAGGCGCTGATGATCGATCCCAAGACGGCCGACAAGGAGCTCCAGTTCTATATCCGCCCCCAGACGTTTCCAGTGGCGGTGCGGATGCTCCGACCCGGAGAGGAGATCCCCGAGAAGGCCAAGCGCCCGGCCCGGGACTTCAAGAAGCTCTCGATGAACTGCCAAGTCATCGACATGTCCCGCCGCTACGGCTGGATGATTGCGCTGACTCGCGAGGACCATATCTGCTCGCTCGGGATTACCGCTCTGGGGCTCGACAAACCCACGCACCTCTACACCTCGGGGACGCTCTGCGAAGGGATGTACACCGAGACCAGGGAGGCCGGCCAGCGCTCCGAGGCTGCGGTGGACAAGTTTCAACCGGGTGAGTACTACTGCCTGCTCGTCTGCCCCCTCGAGCGCTCTCCCTACGAGCCGCACCTCGTCGTGATCTACGCCACCCCTGCCCAGGTGATGCGGCTGGTTCAGGCGGCCCTCTGGAAGCGTGGAGGGAGGCTCGCGTCCTCTTTCGAGGGGCGCATCTCCTGCTCGGAGATCATCGTGACCACCATGAAGACCCGCGAGCCCCAGGTGATCCTCCCCTGCTCCGGCGACCGGATCTTCGGCCAAA
>CAYFIG010000291.1:0-1124 GCA_964342905.1 uncultured bacterium | reverse complement strand
GCTCAAGGGCACTCACCAGGGCGGGATCCGGTACCCGATCACCCAGTTCATGGAGTACGAGGCCAAGCTCCCGCCTCGGTACATGGAGGTCAACAAGCTCTGGGACGTGGAGAAGGGCAAGGCTCAATACACCCCGCGGGACCGCGTGGTGGCCGCCTACAAGCGCACCTTCACCGACCGGGTCCCGACCTATCCGATTGTGGCCTCCTTCGCCGGCACCCTGGACGGGCTGTCCATCGAGGAGTACTGCATCAACCCGCAGAAGGCCATCAAGGCCATGCTCAACTACTACGACCGCTACCAGCCCGACGTGGTCCTCGCCTACAACGACCTAGCCAAGGAGGCCGAGGCCACCGGGTGCAAGGTCAAATACTCAGACTACGTCGTCCCCTCCATCGCCACCCACGTGCTCCAGGAGGACAAGGGCAAGCTCGCCACGATGGAGATCCCGGACCCCGGGAAGGACGGCCGGCTCCCGGCTTTTCTCGAGCAGTGCGAGGCGCTGGTGAAAGCGAATCTCCCCACCGCGATCGGCGCCGTGGCTGTCGGGCCGTGGACCATCGCCATGCTCATGCGAAACCCCGAGGTCATGCTCCTCGATACCTTCGAGGATCCTGCGTTCATCCACGAGCTGATGCGCTGGACCACCGAATACTGCAAGCGCTGGGGAGACGCCATCATCAAAACCAAGATCGGGCTCAGCTTCTCCGAGCCCACGGCCTCCATCAGCCTGATCTCCCCGGACAACTACCGGGAGTTCATCGCCCCCTACCACAAGGAGCTGGTCGAGTACTTCAAGGCCAAGAAGACCGGCGTCACGGTCCACATCTGCGGCACCACCCACCCGATCTACGCCGACCTGATCGCCGCCGGCTTCTCCACCATCTCCATCGACCTGGACCAGCAGGCCGACCCCAAGCTCCACGTGGACCAGCTCAAGCGCCTGGTGGAGCTGGGCTCGAAGAAGGTCGTCACCATCGGGAACGTGGACGCCACCCTCTTCGAGCGCGCCAGCAAGGCCGAGATCGAGGCCGAGGTCAAGCGCTGCGTGGACACGGCGGCCAAGTATTCGGCCTTCATCCTCTCCACCTCCTGCGAGATCCCCCCGCGCTCGAGCCCCGAGG
>CAYFIG010000290.1:0-3123 GCA_964342905.1 uncultured bacterium | reverse complement strand
GCCATGCCGTCCAGCATCACCTTGAGCCCCAAAAAGATCAGGCCGAAGCCCAGGAGCGCCTGCCCCATGTCTCGAACCATGCGGCGCCGCGAGACAAAGATCGCCGTGAACCCGCCCCCCACCAGCAGGAGCGCGTAGTCGGTGAGCTTGAAGGCAATGAGCTGGACCGTGAAGGTAGTGCCGATGTCGGCACCCAGAATCACACCGAGGGTCTGGGCGAAGGACATGAGCCCCGCCGAGACAAAACCGATGAGCATCACGGTGGTGGCCGAGGAGGACTGGATGATGGCCGTCACCAGAGCGCCGGAGAGGACGGCCATGAGGCGGTGGCGCGTCAGTCCGGTCAGCAGGGTGCGGAGCTTTCCGCCTGCGGCGCGCTGGAGCCCCTCACCCGTGAGCTGGATCCCATATAATAAAAGCGCCATCCCGCCGAACAGCGCCAAGATCACCAGAGGCATTCCTCCCGCATGGCCCGTGTCCGCGCGGGCCAGACCGATCGGCAGCGTCAGGCCCAGCGCACGGTCACCGTGCCGCCCCCGCCTCGATCACCGCCTGGGCGGCCTTGAGACGGGCCAGGGTCTCGGTTTTCCCAAGAAGCGCCGCCACCTGAAAGATGGGTGGACTCGCGGTCCTCCCTGTCACTGCCAGGCGCGTGAGCTGGGCCAGATCCACCAGCTTCAGGCCCAGCTCGGCTGCCAGGCCGCGGTAGAGGAGCTCAAGCGGCTCGGGTCCGAAGGGTTCCTGAGCCTCCAACCGCTTCATCAGCACCTTGAGCCGCGGAAGCGCCTCCGGGGTGAAGAATTTCTGAGCGGCCGAGGGATCGTATTCGGAGGGCGCGTGCCAGTAGAAGCGGCTCAGCTCCACCATTTCGACGAGTGTCTTCGCCCGTTCCTTGAGACTGTCCACGACCCGGGCCAGCCACGCACGGTCTGGCGGCACTGGGAGTCCCGCGCGTTCAAGAAACGGCACCAGGTCGTTGGCCAGCCGCTCCGCGGGCGCCTGCCTGATCCAGTAGTTGGAGAGCCATTCGAGCTTGACCCGGTCGAAAACCGCGCCGGCGGAGCCGACGTGGGCCAGGTCAAAGTGCTGAATCAGCTCCTCGCGGGAGAAGATCTCCTGGTCACCGTGTGACCACCCCAGACGCGCCAGGTAGTTCACCATGGCCTCCGGGAGAATCCCGGCCTCGCGGAAGGCCAGCACCGAGGTCGCCCCGTGGCGCTTGGAGAGCCGGCTCCGGTCAGGGCCCAGAATCATGGGGATATGAGCAAAAACCGGCACAGGGTAACCGAGTGCCTGATAGCAAAGGATCTGCTTCGGAGTGTTCGAGAGGTGATCGTTGCCGCGGATCACGTGGGTGATCTTCATTGTCACGTCGTCCACGACCACGCAAAAATTGTAGGTAGGGGAGCCGTCGGTACGCGCGAGGATCCAGTCGTCCAGCTGGGAGTGATCAAACGTCACCTCGCCGTGGATCAGGTCCCTGACCACGGTCTGTCCGGTAAGCGGAATCCGAAGGCGAAGGACGTGCGGCGCTTGGGCCGGGACGTCGGCGTCACGGCAGCGACCGGGGTAGCGAAAGGTCTCGCCGCGAGCCTGGGCGGCCTGGCGTTGGGCCTCAAGCTCCTCGGGGGAACAGGCGCATCGGTAGGCCTTGCCTTCGGCGAGGAGGCGCTCGGCGTGAGCCCGGTAGATCTCCATCCGTTCGGTCTGCCGATACCCCGGGGTGGGGGGACCTTCGTCCCAGTCCAGACCGAGCCACCGGAGGGCCTCCAAGATGGCGGCGATGTATTCTTCTGATGACCGGGAGCGGTCGGTATCCTCGATTCGGAGAATGAAGCCGCCCTTGTGCTTCCGGGCGAAGAGCCAGTTGAACAGAGCGGTGCGCGCACCGCCGACATGGAGGTGACCGGTCGGGCTCGGGGGAAAGCGAACGCGAACCTCGGCAGGCATCAGAGACGGACGACGTGCGGGAGCGGACCAGGCTGGGTGCCTGTGGCGTTCCGGGTGTCAAGAACCAGGGTGGCCTCCCGGACAACTCGCTTCGGATCGAACTCGGGATGGTTGGTGAGGATCAGGACCACGTCCCAGGCGCTGAGGTCAACGGTCTCCCAGGGGAGCGAAGTCAGACGCTCGCGCCCGAAGGCGAACTCCGGGACATGGGGATCCACATAGGCGATCTCGGCGCCCTTGGCGCGGAGGAGCTCCAGGATCTCCACCGCCGGCGACTCGCGGGTATCCGCTACGCCCGGCTTATACGCGACACCGAGGACCAAGACGCGCGACCCGCGCACGGGCTTCCCTCGATCGTTCAGCGCGTCAGCCGCGAGCTGAACGACATAGGAAGGCATCTGGCTGTTGATCTCGTCGGCGAAGGTGATGAACTTTGGCTCGTACCCGGCGAGCCGCGCCTTCCACGAGAGGTAGTACGGGTCTGTCGGGATGCAATGCCCCCCAATCCCCGGGCCCGGGTAGAACGGCATATACCCGAACGGCTTGGTTGCGGCCGCCTCGATGACCTCCCAGACCGAAAGCCCAAGCCGCCGGCACATGAGGGCCAGCTCGTTGACGAGGGCGATGTTGACGGTCCGGAAGACGTTTTCGAACAGCTTCACCATCTCGGCAACCTGGGGGCTCGACACCGGCACGACCTGCTCGACGATCTGGCCGTAGAGGACCCGCGCCAGCTCCGCGCAGACCGGGGTGACCCCGCCCACCACCTTGGGGATCCGCGCGAGGTCGTAGCGCTTGTTACCCGGATCGATCCGCTCAGGGGAGAACGCCAGGAAGAACTCTCGTCCGACCGCGAGGCCCCGGGCCTCAAAGCGGGGGAGCAGCACTTCCTCGGTCGTTCCCGGGTACGTCGTCGATTCGAGAATTACGAGCTGGCCCGCGTGGAGGATTCGCGCCACAGCATCGGCGGCCGCCACGACGTGGGAGATGTCAGGCTCCTTGGATTTGCTGAGTGGGGTGGGCACGCAGATCAGGATCGCGTCAGCCCGGGCCAGGACATCCGCTTGGTCGCTGACGGCCAAGCGCCCTGCCCGGAGCAGCTCGGCGAGAGCGCCCGGGGAGACATCCTCCACCGGGCTCTCTCCATTCCGGAGCCGGGCGACCCGCGCCGGA
>CAYFIG010000289.1:0-3125 GCA_964342905.1 uncultured bacterium | reverse complement strand
CTGCACCCGGGGCCGGCCGGTCTTGGGGTTCGGTTCGATCCATACCCGAGCGCGATATACCGCCTCGATCAGTCTGGTCTCCAGCACCTGATCGGGAGTGCCGAGGCGCGCCACGCGTCCCTCAGCCAGGAGCAGCAGCCGGTCCGACAGCTCAGCGGCCAGGTTCAGGTCGTGGGAGACCAAAATCACCGTGGTGCCCTCCTCCCGGTTGAGCCACCGGATCAGCTGCGCCAGCTCCAGCTGATGGTGGAGGTCGAGGTGGGCATTGGGCTCGTCCATCAGGAGGAGCCTTGGCCGCTGGACGAGCGCGCGGGCCACCAGCACCCGCTGCCGCTCGCCCCCCGACAACGCGGTCACGGGCTTCTCCGCCAGGCTGGCCACTCCTGTAATGCGAAGCGCCTCCTCCATCGCTCTCAGGTCCTCCGGCCCCTCGAAGAATCGTCCGGGGGCATGCGGGTACCGACCCGTGAGGACAAATTCTCGAACCGTGAACGGGAAGGCGAGCGCCACATCCTGGGGCACCACCGCCACCATGCGGGCTGCCTCGAGGCGCTTCCACCGGGTGAGGTCTCTTCCCGCCAGCCGGATCGTCCCCGACTGCGGGACGAGCACCTTGCTGAGGAGGCGCAGCAGAGTCGTCTTGCCGACGCTGTTGGGGCCGATCACGCCCAGGATCTCTCCGGTCTCTACGCTGAAGCTCACGCCGTTAAGGACCGGGGTAGCCTCGTAGGCGAACCGGACATCGGCTACCTCCACCAGGGGCGTCACAGCGTTTTCCCGTGTCGTGTCCGGAGGAGATAGATGAAGAACGGCGCGCCGCAGAATGCGGTGATGACTCCCACCGGGAGTTCTGAGGGCTGGATTACTATCCGGGAGAGCGCGTCTGCCACGACCAGGAACCCCGCACCGACGAGGACCGATGCGGGAATGAGCAAACGGTTATCCGCCCCGAAGAGCATCCGGACCGTATGGGGGATGATG
Source organism: uncultured bacterium (assembly GCA_964342905.1). Classification (GTDB taxonomy): domain Bacteria; phylum Methylomirabilota; class Methylomirabilia; order Rokubacteriales; family CSP1-6; genus CAYFIG01. Next base: position 2,144 of record CAYFIG010000289.1, on the reverse strand, counting down.
AGTCCCACGAAGCCAATGGGCCCAGAAACGCTCACCACCAGCGCCGTGATGAATGAGGCAGCCACGAAGATGACGCGCTTGACGCGCTCCGACTCGACCCCGAGTTGGAGCGCTGACTCCTCGCCCGCGGCCAGAAGGTTCAGGGCCCGCGCCTGCGCCAGCACCACCCCGACCCCTACCGCGAGACCAAGGGCAAGAAGCTCCAGGGACCGATAACTCACCGGACCCAGCGTTCCCATGAGCCATTGCAGAATGGCGCCTAAGCGCATGAAGTCCACCAGGGAAATCATGAGGGTAATCGCTGAAGAGAAGAAGAGCCCGACGATCACGCCGGCGAGAAGAAGGGTCTGGATAGGCAAGAGTGCTCCGATCCGTGCGATGAGGTACACCGAGCACGCCGCGAGCACTGCCCCGAGGAAGGCAAAGGCCGTGAGCCCCAAAAAGCCCAGCGGCGTCGGCCCGAGCCCCAAAACCTGGGCCAGGACCACGCCGAAAGCGGCCCCGCTGGAGACACCCAGAAGCGATGGGTCGGCAAGGGGGTTTCGCGTGAGGGCTTGAAAGGCCGCCCCCGCCACGGCCAAACCGGCTCCCGCGAGGGCTGCGAGGAGGATCCGGGGAAGCCGGAGCTGGAGCACAACGGTGGAAGCCAAGCTTTCCGATCCACCTCCTTGCCCAAAGACTGCCGCGGCGATTTCGCCCGGGCTGAGCCGGACCGGGCCCACGGCCAGGGCAGCGAGCATAGCTAGGAGGACGCAGAGCCCGAGCCCCGCGACCACTCCAAGGAGTCGCCAGTGGTTGATCATGGCGTGACGCGCGTGATCATGGCAGCGCCCCCGGATGAATTGCCCGGACCAGGGCCTCGAGACCTTCGGCGATCCGCGGCCCGGGCCGGTGGACGAGATTGCCATCAATGGTGTGAACCCGTCCCGCCTTGAGCGCCGGCAGGAGGAGCCTCTGCTCCCGCCACCGCCGAAGCGCGTCGTCAACGTGAGTGCTACTATGGGTCGCCACGATGATGACCTCCGGAGCCTTGGCCACCACCTGCTCGAGGCTCAGGCGAGGCCACTCGATCCGCTGGTCAGCCGAGACGCTCACCCCGCCTGCCATGCGGATCAGGTCAGTGATGAGCGTGTGACTGCCGGGCACGATGACCGGGTCTGCCCAAACCAGGTAGAGTACGCTGGGCCGCGGCCGGCCTCGGATTGCTGCCAGGACCTTGTCAGCCCGATGACGGAGGTCCCCGGCTACCCGCCTGGCCGCCGCCTCCCGTCCGATCAGCTGGCCGATCCGCGTGATGCTTTCCAGGACTTCGTCAAAGCTCTTTGGGCTGACGACGTAGGTGGCGACTCGGAGCTCATCGAGTTGCCGAATTGTGCTCTCCCGGTTTCCCTCTGTGGTGGCCAGCACGAGATCGGGCCGGAGGCTCAGGATCACTTCGAGGCTCGGATTGACCATCCCCCCAACCTTGGGCTTTTGCTGGGCAGCAGGGGGGAAATCACAAAAGGTTGTGACGCCCACGAGTAAATCCTCTGCCCCGAGGGCGTAGAGGGTCTCGGTGATGCTCGGGGTGAGCGAGACAATCCGCTGGGGAGGTACATGGAGCGCCACCTCCCGACCGAGCATGTCACGGACCGTGAAGGCACCGGCTGGATCGACCAAGAGCAGCAAGCACCCGAGGATCCCTCCAAGGCGGCTCACGCGCGACCTCCCAGCCCTCTACTGTGGGCCCGTTTCCGGCAGCTCGTGACCAGGTGTTCAGCAACAGCCGGATTTGAGCCAAAGTGGAGATGGACGTAGCTCATGAGGGCGTTTTCAACCATGTAGCCCTCGGCCCGTGGCGTTTCCTCCCGCCGCGTCCGAACGACGTACGCCCGGGACACCGAGGCCGGGACCTCCTCGATCCGTGAGGCGTGAAACTCGTGGCCTCGAACGATGGCCCCTGCGGGCGCCAGAGGACTATCTCGGACGACCTCCACCTCGACATACCCGATGGTGAGCTGCTTCGGTTTCATCCTCACCGTGGTGGGGAGGAGTCCGACCATCGGGTGAAGGTCTCCCGTTTCATCCTCGAGGGCTTCGGCGAGGTACATGAGCCCCCCGCATTCCGCATAGATAGGCCGGCCTGAGCTGGCGAAACCCCTCAC